>CAMCDO010000022.1 GCA_945873585.1 Verrucomicrobia subdivision 6 bacterium
GCACAGAAAGGGATCAAACTTTCTGGGTACGTCGATGCTGGTTATAGCTATAACTTCACTGGATCGGCGAACCAATCGCAGGTTAATGGCCGTCTAGGAAGTGATACTGCTCAACGTGGGGATTTCAACCTTTACGCGGTGAAGATTGCTTTAGAAAAAGCGATGAGTTCTGAAAACAAAGCGCAAGCGGGTTTTCGGGCGGACGTGATGATTGGGGAAGATGCGACTTATTTTATTAATCGGACATCGCCCCAGACAGCAGTGAACGGTGGGCCCACAAACACGAGCATGAACTCGAACTCACTCTTTTTGGAGCAGGCCTATGTTGATATCCGTGCCCCTGTGGGTAACGGCTGGGACTTTAAGGTTGGAAAGTTCGTCTCCATTCTCGGATACGAAGTCATGGAACGTCCCGCCAATATGAACACGACCTTTGGGCTCATTTTTAATCAGCTACCGCTGTACTACACAGGGGTACTATCGTCCTATAAATTCGACGATTATATCGATGGAAAACTTGGCGTAGTCAACGGATCCAATAGTGATAATAACACTACGACGAACCCAAACGATGGAGACGGATGTGCGCTTTTGGCAGCATTAAACTTCACCGCACCAGGAGGGAACGCCAACTGGAGTAATAATTTCCAGTACAGCACCGGTTACGATAATAACACGGCTACTGGAACTGGTAATTCCAGCCAAGGCTACAATAATAATGGTGGTTCTGTCTCGGCTTATACGTGGTACTACAATTCTTGGGGAAATTGGGCGCCCAAGTTTGCGGAGGACAAGTTGCTCCTCGCTTTTAATACTGTCTGGTTTGTTAAGAGTGGTAACACCACAGGGCCTACAACAGTCAATTCCTCTGTCTACGGTGTGGGTGCTTATGCAAAATATCAGTTTAACGACTGGTTTAGCTTGGCCAGCCGGGGTGAGTATTTAGGAAGCAATAATGATCTTAAGTTTGGGACACAAGGGAACCCGTCGACCAGCGTGAGCAATGGGGGTCACGTCACGGGAACCAACCTATGGGAGTACACCCTAACTGCAGGTTTCAATGTAATTGATAACCTCCTCATTCGTGCTGAGTATCGGATGGATTGGGGAAGTAACATAGTCAGCAATGGAACTGTAGCTGGAAATAATAGTGGGGCTGTTTCTGGTGGGCCGGCCTATTACGCGGGTGCGGAAGTGGTCTACAGCTTCTAAAGATTCTTTAGAACACAGTTGGTTTAGAAATCCCTCGGAGCCAGTAATTGGGCTCCGGGGGATTTTTCTTTTTTAGTTTGTTAAGAAGCCAACTCTTCGACGGTTGGGCAGGAGCAGACGAGGTTGCGATCGCCGTGAACGGAATCGATCCGGGAGACGGTAGGCCAGTACTTGGAGGTGCGCGTCCACGGAGCTGGGTAAGCCGCTTTTTCGCGACTGTAGGGACGATCCCAGGTGTCGGAAGTGACATCCGCTGCAGGGTGAGGGGCAAGTTTCAAGGGGTTGCGGGCACGATCCATTTTTCCTGATTCAATTTCAGCGATCTCCTTGCGGATGGAGATCATGGCATCGACAAATCGATCCAGTTCCTCGCGGGATTCAGATTCGGTGGGTTCGATCATCAGGGTCCCGCCCACGGGCCAGGACATTGTCGGGGCATGAAATCCGTAATCCATCAGCCGTTTGGCGACATCCTCAACTTCGATCCCCGCGGAAGCTTTGAAAGGCCGGAAATCGAGGATGAACTCGTGGGCGACCCAGCCTCCTGTACCCCGGTAAAGAATTGGGTAGTGGTCGGAGAGGCGTTTCGCGAGGTAGTTAGCATTGAGGATGGCGACCTCGGTGCAACGGGCGAGGCCCTTGCCTCCAACCATAGCGAGGAACATCCAAGGAATGACCAGAATACTGGCACTGCCGTAAGGAGCGGAAGCGACGGCTCCAACTTGATCTTTTTTTAGAGTCTGGTGAGGATGAGAAGGAAGAAAGGGGGCGAGATGGTCTGCCACAGCGATAGGGCCAACTCCCGGCCCGCCACCGCCGTGCGGAATACAAAAGGTTTTATGAAGATTGAGGTGGCAGGCATCGATGCCAAATTCGCCCGGGCGACAGATGCCGACTAAGGCGTTGAGGTTGGCACCATCCATATAAACTTGGCCGCCCGCCTGGTGAACTTTTTTGCATATATCTCGGATAGCAGATTCGAAGACACCGTGGGTGGAGGGATAGGTAACCATGGCGGCGGCGACTCGCGGTCCGTGTTCTGTGAGTTTTGCGTCGAGGTCGGAAAGATCGACGTTCCCTTGCGAATCGCATGCGACCGGAACGACCCGAAAACCGACGAGGACCGCACTGGCCGGGTTGGTGCCGTGTGCGGAAACGGGAATGAGGCAGACATCGCGTGTGGTGTCTCCTCGGGATTGATGCCAAGCGCGGATCGAAAGAAGGCCTGCGTACTCTCCTTGGGAGCCCGCGTTCGGCTGGAGGGAGACATGGGGCAGGCCGGTGATTTCGCCTAGCCATGTTTCCAAATCGTGAATCATCCTGAGGTAGCCAGGGTTCTGATCGGCAGGCGCGTACGGGTGAGGTTCTCCGACGGTCGACCAACCGAGAGGGGTGAGTTCGGAGGCAGCGTTGAGTTTCATAGTGCAGGAACCGAGGGGAACCATGGATTGGGCGGGAGTAAGGTCTTTGGCTGCGAGACGGCGAATGTAGCGGAGGAGATCGTTTTCGTTTGCGTGAGAGGTGAAGACCGGATGGCGGAGAGCGGCGGTCCGTCGGGCGAGGGGAGTAGGAAGAATCGAAAATTCAGAGGAAGGAGGCGGAAGTTTTCCTGAGCCGAAAAAGGAGAGAAGACGATCGACTTCGGCTTCGTCGGTCCGTTCGTCTAAAGTGATGCCGAGATCCCCGTTAGGGAACTGGCGGAAGTTTGTCTGGGCTTGGGAGGCTTTGGTGAATGCGGTTTTCAGTGTGGCGGGCGAACCTTGGATGTGGAGCGTGTCAAAATAGGTGGAGTGGGCGATTGAAAAGCCGAGGGTTTTGAGTCCAGCGGCGAGCCGTTGGGTGTGTTGATGGATACGAAGAGCGATCTGGTGAATGCCTTTGGGACCGTGGTGGACGGCGTACATTGAGGCGAGAGTGGCGAGGAGAGCTTGGGCGGTGCAGATGTTGCTAGTGGCTCGGTCTCGGCGGATATGTTGTTCGCGAGTTTGAAGAGATAGTCGGTAGGCGGTACGGCCTGCGGAATCTTTGGAGACACCAATCAGGCGACCAGGGAGGAGTCGTTGATAGGCAAAGCGGGTGGCAAAATAGGCGGCGTGGGGTCCACCAAATCCGATCGGGATTCCAAATCGTTGGGTGGAGCCAACGGCGACATCGGCGCCCAGTTCGGCCGGGGGGGTAAAGAGAAAAAGGGAGAGAGGATCAGCCACGAGGATGGAGAGGGCGCCCGATGCTTTTAATTGGGTGATGGAAGGGCTGGGGTCGGCGAGACGACCGTTGCTTTCGGGATAAGCGAGAATCCCTGCAAAAAGATTGGAGGCGTCTTTTTCTGGGAAAGTTTCTGAGATGAGGATTTTCCAGCCGAGAGCTGCTGCGCGGGTGGAGATAACGGATGTGGTCGAGGGGTGTAGGCCTGGGGTCAACCAGAGGGTACGGCGATTTTTGTCGGTCATGGCGGCATGAGCGAGGGAGGCGGCTTCGGCGGCGGCCGTGCCCTCGTCCAAAAGGGAGGCATTGGCGATCTCCATTCCGGTGAGTTCGAGAACCATGGTTTGGTAGTTGAGGAGGGCTTCTAGGCGGCCTTGGGAGATTTCGGGTTGGTACGGGGTGTAGGAGCTGTACCAACCAGGATCCTCGAGGATGGCGCGACGGAGGACGGGTGGGGTGATGGTGCCGTGATATCCGAGGCCGATGAGGGAGCGGAAGGGCTGGTTTGTGGCTAGAATCTTCTCGAGATCGGCAAGAGCGCGGGTTTCAGAGCGAGCAGGGGGGAGGCGAGGAGGTTGAGCTGAGGCTAGGCCTAGAGGAAGGGTGGCTTGGACAAGCTCCTCGAGGGAGGAAAGGCCGACAGTTTTGAGCATCTCCTTTTCGGTTACTTTATTGGGACCGAGGTGGCGGGAGAGGAAAGAGAGGTCGCCATGATTCTGAGGTAAGGAGGGGGCAGGGTCCTTGGTGGGAAGGGTGACGGTTTTTTTGGTCTTGGCAGAAGTGGCTACAGGCACCGCCTCAAAGTAGTGGAGCGCGAGGGGTGCGCAAGTCGTGGAGTAAAGTTGGTCAGAAGGGGATGGGAATAGTTAGTATATAGAGATGCATCAGTATGCCGCTAAAAATTGCTGTGGGGGCAGCACCTGTGGGTTGGATGTGCTGGCCCATCAGCTGGCCGATTCAGAGGAGTTGCGGGGAGTTTCGGTTTCTTTTCACGAAGGGCGGATTGATTATGCGACGGCTGGCGAAGAGCGGGGGGAGAGGGAAGTTGTCGAGTTGGCAGATGCGGTGCGTGCTTTGGGCGGGGGGAGTATCTGTCGTTGGTCGCCCCCCGATTCGCGCTGTGGGAAGTGCGGGCGTCTTTTAGAGGGAAAATGGGAAGAGGGTATTTTCATCCGGAGGGACGGGGATAAGATTATTTTAGAAAGAGAAAGTTGTCCGACGGCTCCGAAGTTTTGGTTGTGGAAGATATTAGGGGGAGTGAAGTTAGAGGTGAGGCAACTTCCCTCCGTGGTGGGGGCGGGAAAAAAGTGGAAAGTTCCACTGGCCTTGGCGGCGGTCTGTGGGATGGCAGGTTTGTTGGGTTGGTGGGCGGAGGGATGGATTGGGAAACTATTGTTTCTGGTGGCCTATTTAGCGGGAGGTTGGAAGACGGGAGAGGAGGTGGCGCACCGACTCAAGACGGGGGTTTTAGATATTCATTTTCTGATGCTGGCGGTAGCGGCGGGCGCGGCGGCGGTGGGGCATTTGCAAGAGGGAGTGTTGCTCCTCTTTTTGTTTTCGCTGAGTGGGGCCTTGGAGGAGTTGGCGGCCTATCGAACAGAAAAGGAGTTGGCAGGATTATTTAAGGCGGCGCCGCGTGAAGCAGTTCGAGTTTTGCAGGACGGTACGGAAGAGAGTGTGGCGGTGGAGACTCTGCAGGTTGGAATGAGAGTGCGGGTACGCCCTGGGGATGCTTTCCCTGTAGATGCGGAGGTGGTGGAGGGACGGACAAGTGCGGATGAATCGAGTCTGACGGGAGAATCGGTTGCGGTAGAGAAGGAGGTGGGCTCAATGGTTTTGGCGGGAACATTAAATCTATGGGGTCGAGTGGACCTGCAGGTATTGCGACCCGCTAAGGAAAGTGCGTTGGAAGGAATCTTGCGATTGATTCGAGATGCGCAAGAGCAGAAGGCACCCGCACAGCGTTTCACGGATCGGTTTGGGACTCGTTATACCCAAGCTATTCTGACACTAAGTTTGGTTATGTTTCTAGTTTGGTGGGGATTGGCGGGGTGGGCTCGGGCTGAAGCGGGGACGGCCTTTTATAAAACGATGACCCTACTGGTGGTGGCTTCGCCGTGTGCTTTAGTGCTTTCGATTCCTTCGGCTGTCTTGGCGGGGATTGCGGCCGGAGCGCGCCGCGGGATTTTATTTCGGGGAGGAAGTCCAATTGAGCGATTGGGATCGATTCAGCGAGTAGCGTTGGACAAGACAGGGACTTTAACGACGGGCGAGATGAAAGTGCGTGGGATCGAGGTCGAAGCGGGATGTACCGAGGAGCAGGTTTTGCGGGGAGCGGCTGCACTAGGCATGCAGTCGCTTCATCCTGTATCGGTGGCCATTGTTCGGGAAGGGAAGCGACGTGGGTTTCCAGGGCTGACGCTGGAGGAGTTTTCCTCGGCTACGGGCGGAGGATTGCGGGGGAGGGTGAGGGGTGGGGTGGAGGCACGGCTAGGGCGGAGAAGTTTCTTGGAGAAGTCCGAATGGGTGGCGGCCAAAGCGGCGCCGCTTGCTGGGTTAACCGAAGTTCTTTATGAAGCGGGTCCTGTGCGGGGTCGGATATTATTGGAAGATGAGATCCGCACCAGTAGCCGGCCTTTGCTTCATTGGCTGGAAAAGCAAGGGCTCAAGGTAACCATGTTGACGGGTGACCGGGAGGCGGCGGCTCGATTGGTAGCGGAGCAGGTGGGCTTAAAAGATTTCCGCTATGGGTTGCATCCAGAAGAAAAGGTGGCGGCGATTCGGGAATGGAATGAGCAGGGGGAGAAGGTCGCGATGGTGGGGGATGGGGTGAACGATGCGCCGAGTTTGGCAATGGCAGAGATTGGGGTGGCGATGGGAGCGCGGGGGACGGGGGCAGCGCTCGCCCAGTCGGACATCATCCTGATGCGCGATCGATTGGAGAGTTTCGCGGAGGCTTTTGATTTAAGTCGGCGAACCCGAAGAATCATTACGCAAAACTTAGTGATTTCTCTAGGAACCGTAGCGGTCTTGGTGGTGGCGGCACTGGGTGCGGCGATCCCATTGACCGTAGGGGTAGCAGGTCATGAGGGGAGCACGGTGATCGTGGTGTTGAATAGCCTTCGGTTGTTGGCGCAGCGCCGTGGATTTGTCGGATTGCGTGGGTTGGGGGAGTAGGTGTAGGAAAGAGGGATGCGCTGGCGTGCCATTCTTCTCTTTGGGGCCCCCGGTTCGGGTAAAGGAACTCAAGGTAAGGTTTTAGGAACGATCCCTGGTTTCTGTCACATTTCATGTGGGGATGTTTTTCGCGGGATGGATTTGAGGACCAAGGTAGGGCAGGCCTTTCTGAAGTACTCGAGCGCAGGTGATTTGGTGCCGGATGATGTCACGGTGGATTTGTGGCGGCAGCATATGGATCATTTAGTCACCTTGGGTAAATTCAAGCCTGAGATTGATCATTTAGTCCTCGACGGGATTCCGAGGAACGATGCCCAAGCGAAGCTCCTGAAAAACGACCTAAAGGTGGAGGCCCTCTTTCACTTGGTTTGCCACGACCGATCTAAATTAGAAGAACGCCTAAAGCGAAGGGCTTTGAAGGATAACCGACTGGACGATGCCAGCGACAAAGTGATTCACGATCGTTTGACCACGTACGAAAATGAAACTAAGCCAGTATTGGAATTCTATGGTGAAAAGGTGGTGCGTCAGATTGATGCGGAGCAGTTCCCCTATGAGGTGGCGCGTGATATTTTGAGTCAGATTGGAACTTCGAAAAAGAAAACCTCCTCCCCGAATCTTACTGCGGCTACTGTTTAGTCCCGTGCGTGTTATCTTTGCTGGCACAGGGGAATTTGGAGTCCCTTGTTTGGAGGCGTTGGTCGCTTCGGACGAGCATTTCGTTTTGTCGGTTATTACGCAACCTGATCGTCCAGCCGGACGCCAACAGAAGTTGCTTCCATCCCCGATCAAGGAGTGTGCTTTACGCCATCATTTAACTGTATTCCAACCTGAAGACATTAACGCAGGGACGGCACTCAGCCAGATTCGATATCAGAAGCCTGATTTAATGATCGTGGTAGCGTATGGACAAATCCTGAAGAAGCCGCTCTTGGAGATACCCGAGAAGGGTTGTTGGAATGTGCACGGTTCGCTTTTGCCTAAGTATCGTGGGGCCTCTCCGATTGCGGCGGCCATCCGTGATCGTCAGAAGCGGACAGGAGTCACGATCATGCAGATGAATGAGGGATTAGATACAGGGGACATCTTAGGGAAAGTGGCGACACGGATCCGCCCAGGAGAGACGACGGGGATTTTGCATGATCGTTTGGCGGGGAAGGCGGGACCCTTGCTTTTGAAGTTGCTGGTGCAAGCGAGGAAAGGAAAATTGCGGAACACGAGGCAAATTGCAGGGGAAGCTTCTTTAGCGCCGAAGATGACGAAGGAGAATGGAAAGATCGAATGGGAAAAGAATCCTGAAGATATCGATGCGCATATTCGTGCGATGCAGCCTTGGCCGGGAGCGTATACTTGGATCCCTGATGGGACGGATCAGAAAATGTTAAAGATTTTCTCGGTCATACTTTCGAAGCGGGCCAAGGGAAAACCAGGGGAGATTGTTGAGGTTAATTCGCATGGGATTTTAGTGGCAGCGAAGAAAGGTGGTGTTTTAGTGCGCGAGGTTCAATTGGAAGGTCGCAAGCGGATGGCAGCGGTGGAGTATGCACGCGGTGCAGGATTGGCACCTGGGTTGGTCCTGACTTAGGGGTCGGGTGATTTTACGAGAAAGAGGTAGACGAGGAGAGGTGGGAGGCCCCACTCGCGATTAGGTTTTGTACAAGATTATAGAGGATGATGGGAACGAGAATTTTAGGTTGGTTTACAAAAGCGAGTGAGGCGAGGACGAGAGCGGTACCGTTGTTGTTCATGCCTACGCCGAACATGAGAGCATAGCATTGAGATGTTTTGGCTTTGAGGAGACGACCGAGCCACCAGCCTGCCAGAAAGTCCACGCTACATAATAGAATTGCGAAGGTGAGGGCAATTATCAGAAAACCCCACTCAGGCGAGGCGAAGACTTGGGGTAAGGCAATGGAGGCATTGGTGTAATTTAATAAAAGGAGACAAATGGAGTTGGTCAGTTTGAGGGTGGGCTTGGCGGATTGGATCCGGTGGGCACCGAGGATCGGGCGTAGGCCAAGGCCTAGGAGGGAGGGGAGTAAGACGGAAAGAAGGAGCACGAGCGTGGGCGCGCCACCTTTGAGTTGGGTGAGGGCTGGGGTGTAATCTCCGATGGCGACAACATTAATGAAGTGTAAGGAGATAGGCATAAGCCAAGGGCTGAACAAAATTGAAAGAAGTACGAGGCCGACGGCAAGGGGGACATCCCCGTCGGTATTCTGGGTATAGGCGGTGGAGGCGCCAGCGACTGGGACGGTGGAAAGAAGGGCGAGGGCCACGATGATGGCCTGAAGATGTTCGGGAGTACCTCCTACCGTCAGGAGAAAAGAGGCGAAATAGAGGACAATGATTGGAAGTAGAAGATTGGCGCCAAGGCCTGCGAGGAGGAGTTGTGGGGATCGAATAAGGTCACGGATCTTTTCAAGGGAAAGAGAGGCATTGAGTAGGAGAACGGCTAGTAAAACCATGGTCAAAGAGAGAGAAGTGGTCTCGCCGAAGGCGGAAGCATGGCCTAGGGAAATGCGGCGGAGCCATTCCCCAAAACAAGGAAAGAAACCTGCGAAGATGTACGAACTAATGAGGAAGCCGATGAAGTAGCGATGGACTAAGTGGGATAGACGAGTGAGGAGCCCGGTTGGGACGGGTTCAGAGTTCATGATTTAAAAAGCGACTAGGAGAAATGTCACCTCAGGGATCACTGTTTTTTTATCCACCGCTCTTTTTGCATGGCGAGCTTGCGTTTCGCTGCTTCGAGGGGATTGGGATTCTTGCCCGAAGCATAGAGATCGGCGCGGTGGAGGATTGAGCGGATGTAGGATTTTGTCGTAGGGAAATCCATGGCGAGGAGAAAGTCTTCGGCGCGGAGGGTGGGATTGTCTCGAGCCCAGCGACGGGCATGAGTGATTCCTGCATTATATTCCGCTAGGGCAAAGACCTCGGGACGGTCGGCATTGGACCAGCGTTTCATGGCGCGAGAGAGGTACCAAGATCCAGCGGCGAGGTTGGTTCGAGGATCGAAAAGATCGGTTTCGTGGAAGGAGCGGATTCGATTGGCCTGAGCCCAGTCTTGGCCTGCGCCTGGGGTGACCTGCATCAGGCCTCTTTCGCCTGAGGTGCCGGTGGCGCGGACCTCGAAATCGCTCTCACGCCAAACCACGGCACGGACCAGGGAGACGGGGAGTTGGTGGCGGGCGGCGGCCTCGGCTATGAGTGGACCGAGTTCGGTGGAGCGATGAATTTCGCCGATCCAGGAAAAGGCGATCATGGCCAAGGGAGTCAAGATGACGGCCAAAGCGGCCAGAATACGCGGTCGAGCGAGGAGCATAGTATTACAAAGATAAACGACAAAGGTGGTGGAGGGGAAGCGGGGGAAACTTGCCTCGCGACTAAAAATAGCGCAGAGCCAAGGGGTGAATTCTTCCGAATTTGTAAGGGTAGCGCCCGAATTGGGCCTAGACCGTCTGTTTGACTACCGGATTCCCGAGCGATTACGGGGTCAAGTGGGGCTAGGACAGAGGCTACGGGTGCCATGGGGGCGGCGGAGTATCATGGCCTACGCGGTAGAGTTTCCTGCTCAACCTGAGGTGGAGGCCGAAAAAGTGCGTGAGGTGGAGGAGGTTGCGGGCGAGCGCCCCCTCATTCCTGCGGCTTTGTGCCAGTTAGCCCGTTGGATGGCTGATTATTATGCCTGCGATCTTGGAGCTGCCTTGCGGACGATTTTGCCTGGGCCGGTGCGCTCCCATGAGGGAGGTGGAAAAATGGCTTGGTGGATCAGCCCAGTACTAGGGAGGGAAGCGGTAGCCGATACAGTGCTGAAGGGGTCTAAAGCGCAACGCAAAGCTTGGGAGCATCTGCTGAAGAGCGGCGGGGGTTGGTTGACGTTGCTGGCTCGTGATACGGGAATAGGGACGGCGGTTTGGCGGGCATTGGTGGACCGGGGGTTAGCGGAGAGAACGGAGAAGAGATTTGTGCAGGCGGAGGCACTGGCGGAAGCGGGTTGGCCCGACGCAGAGAAACGGCCCGAGCTGGGCGTAGAGCAAGCGCAGGCGATGGAAGCATGGCAGGAGGAGAGGAAAAAGGAGGGTGCAGGGCGGGCGATTTTATTGGAAGGGGTGACAGGGAGTGGAAAGACGGAGATTTATCTGCGGGCGATGGAAGCGGTTTTGGCGGAGGGAAAAAACGCAATTATTCTTGTGCCCGAAATATCGCTTACCCCCCAAACGGTGGCGCGGTTCCGCGGTCGGCTGGTGGGTCAGAAGATTCGCTTATGTGTTCTGCATAGTGGACAGACGGTGGCGGAGCGGAGGGAATCGTGGCATGAGATCCGCGAGGGTCGTGCACGAGTGGTGATTGGCGCGAGGTCGGCTCTTTTTGCTCCTTTAGAAAATCTAGGTTTGATTGTGGTCGATGAAGAGCACGATGGTGGATACAAGCAGGCGGAGTCGCCACGATATCACGCAAGAGATCTGGCAGTGGTGCGAGGTCGAATCGAAGGTGCGCCCGTGCTTCTGGGTAGCGCGACTCCATCGCTGGAGAGTGGTTTTAATGCGGACCGGGATAAGTACCGGCGGGTCCTGCTGACTCATCGAGTGGATGGGGCCAAGTTGCCCAAGGTACACGTGGTGGATTTACGGAAGGAGGACAAGCCGAAGGGAGGTGGGCCGATTCTTTTATCGGCTGATCTGACGAAAGCTTTAGAGGATCGCCGAAAAAAGGGAGAGCAAAGTCTCGTTTTACTGAATCGGCGGGGATATGCGCCGAGCGTCCAGTGCCCGCACTGCGGTCGAGTGGAGGAGTGCGAGCGGTGCGCCGTGCCGATGACCTATCATCGAGGTGAGGAGAAGCTACGGTGCCACTTTTGCGATGCGGAGAAAGCAGCCCCTCGTCAATGCCCGGAGTGTTCTTCTCCTGTTTTAAAATTCACCGGCGCGGGAACGGAACGACTTGAAGAATCGGTGGCCGAGGCCCTCCCTGGGGTGCGCTGGACGCGAATGGACTCGGATAGCATGAAAGCGCGCGGCTCGCATGCCAAGGCGCTGGCGGCTTTCCGGGATGGGCGCACGGAGATTTTATTGGGAACGCAGATGATCGCCAAAGGTCTGCACTTTCCTCGGGTGACATGCGTGGGGGTGGTGGGAATCGATGGAGCGTTGAACTTGCCAGACTTTCGTGCCTCGGAACGTGTTTTTCAGCTTTTGGTGCAGGTGGCGGGTCGGGCGGGGCGGGGTGAAATACCTGGGGAAGTTTTCGTGCAAACTTACACTCCTTTTCATCCTGCGATTCAGTTTGCTCGGCATCACGATGTCACTGGGTTCCGAGAGCAGGAGCTGGAGTTCCGTAAGGCGCATGGGTATCCGCCTTATCGCCGAGCGATTCTTCTTTCGTTTTCGGGACCGAGTGAGGCGCAGGCCCTCGCGGCGGCGGAGCATGCGGTCAAGAGGTTGCGGGAAATTTGGAAGGACAAGGTAGAGGTGCCCGATGCTGGGCCAGCTCCGATTGCAAGAGTGGAGGGGAGGTTCCGTTTTCAGGTATTTCTTCTGGTGGACAAAGTTGGGGAAGTGATTGGGGATTTGAAGCGTGAGGTCTTAGCGCCGAAATGGCCGAGCGGGTTACGGACCTCGGTGGATGTGGATGCACAGGATCTTCTTTAGATCGAATTCTTGGCGGTGAACTGCTAGGCTGGGCAGGACTTTATGGAGAATCTTTTCTTAACGACCGCGATCGATTACGCCAACGCCAAGCCACACTTGGGCCACGCCTACGAAAAAGTGCTAACCGATGCTTTGGCTCGTTTTGCGAGGCGTCGGGGTCAATCCGTCCGCTTTCTGAGCGGGTTGGACGAGCACGGCCAAAAGGTCCAGCAAAGCGCAACTAAGGCGGGGAAGAGTCCGCAAGAATTTGTCGATGGGATCAGTCAGTTCTTTCTCAAGCTATGGAAGCAATTGCGCGTGGAGCCGGATGATTTTTTAAGAACGACAGAGGCAAGGCATCGCAAGATTGTGCAGGAGGTTTTAACTCGATTGCATAGCCAAGGGGATATTGTGAAAGGGACCTTTAAGGGTTTTTATAGTGTGCGAGCGGAACAGTTTTTAACGGAAAAGGAGAGACAACCGGATGGTTCATGGCCCGAGATATTTGGGGAGGTGGTGGAGTTAACTGAGGAGAACTACTTTTTCAAACTTTCGAAGCATCAGGATTGGTTGAAGGAGTTGTATCAGAAGCAACCGAACCTGATTTTTCCTGAGTTTCGAACGAAGGAGGTTTTGGGAGCCTTGGAGAAGCCTCTGCCTGATTTATGTATCTCGCGCCCGAAATCGCGTTTGGCGTGGGGAATCCCGCTACCTTTCGATGAGAATCAGGTGACCTATGTTTGGTTTGATGCGCTTTTGAACTATGTGACGGGGGCAGGAACGGGGAAGGGTGAGTTGGCGGATTGGACTCCCGCGGTGCATGTGATTGGGAAGGACATACTGGTTCCTGCTCACGGGATTTATTGGCCTTGTATGTTGCATGCGCTGGGATTGCCGATGTTTGCCAAACTTCTGGTGCATGGGTTTTGGACGCGTAAAAGTGAGAAGTTAAGTAAGTCGACGGGGAATATTGTGGATCCAGAGGAGTTGGCGCTGAAATATGGATCAGATTCCTTTCGGTATTATGTCTTGCGGGAGATGGCCCTGGGTCACGATGCGGACTTTGATGAAGAGTCCTTGGCGGCCCGGCGGAAAGGGGAGTTGGCTCATGAGTTAGGAAACTTGCTCCAAAGGGCGGGGTCGATGGTGGGCCGATATCGGGAAGGGAAAATTCCTAGCGCACCGACCCCTGCGGATTCGATGTCGCGGGACTTTCAGACGACCGTGCTTGGGGCCCTACGGAAATGGGATGAGTTAATGAAGGCGGATCAGATGCATCTTGCTTTGGGTGAGTTATGGAAAGGGGTTCAAGCGGGAAATCAAATGATCGAGTCGCGTGCGCCGTGGAAGTTGGCCAAGGATCCAGCGAAGGCGGGAGAGTTGGATGCGACCTTAGCGGATGCCATGGGGGTGCTGGAGCTGGTTTTTGAAGAGGTGGCGTGTGTTTTGCCGACAACGGCGGCGGCTGGCTTGGGTCAGTTAGGATTGAGCGGTGCGATCGGGGTGCGAGGGGCGGATTGGCCTCAGTGGCCGCAGGCGCAGGCTGGGCGAGTCCTTGGAAAGATCGAACCTCTTTTCCCCTTGCTCGAAGATGAGAAGGAGAAAGGGAAGGTATGACACGGCGAGCGGTTGCATGCCGTTACTAGGTGAGGCATTTTTAGAAGTTCAAGGAACCCCTAACTTATGAGTACAAAACCTTACGCGCATCCCGAAGCTTTAGTTGAAACTGACTGGCTGGCCCAACATCTGACGGATGGGAATATTCGTGTGGTCGAAAGTAACGAGGACGTTCTTCTTTACGATACGGGTCATATTGCAGGTGCGGTCCATATCGATTGGCGTCGAGATTTGCAGGATTCGCTGGTGCGGGATTATGTGACCCCAGAAGCTTTTGCGGAGCTCTGTGCGCGAAATGGGATTACGCCTGAGACCACAGTGGTGTTCTATGGAGATAAATCGAACTGGTGGGCGTGTTATGCTTTATGGGCCTTCCGTCTATTTGGGCACAGTAAGGTAAGGATTTTGAATGGGGGTAGGGACAAATGGGTGGCGGAAAAACGCGCGCTGACTCGGGACAAAGTCAAAGTGGCTGGAACAACTTATCCTGTTCCGCCGCGTAGGTTGGATTCCGAAATTCGGGCGTTTTACGAGGATGCCTTGGCTTGGAGCCAAAAGAAGTTGCCTTTAATCGATGTGCGTTCGCCAGGAGAGTTTAAAGGGGAGGTGACCCACATGCCCGAGTATCCGCAGGAGGGTGTCTTGCGTGGCGGGCATATTCCTGGGGCCAAGAGTGTCCCTTGGAAGACCGCGGTGAAGGAGGATGGGACCTTCAAGTCGGCTGATGATCTTGAGAAGATTTACGGTGAGGGATGCGGGGTAGGACCAGAGACCGAAGTTATCGCCTACTGTCGGATTGGGGAGCGATCGAGTCACACCTGGTTTGTCTTGAGTTACCTGCTTGGGCGGAAAAAGGTGCGGAACTACGATGGCTCGTGGACGGAGTGGGGAAACCGAGTCCGAGCGCCGATCGAGCGCTCAGAGTAAAAAAATCAGTTAGCGGAAGCAGGGGGAGGAGTCGTGGAATCGGTTGGGGAGAGCTTGCCAGGAATGATTTGATAGTCGTTCATCGTGCTGGTTTGTTTCTGCTCCATGCGGTAGCCCATGATATTGAGTACGAAATCCATCGCGAAATCGGACGGCACAGGGATCTGAATAGCGGCGAGCTCGGAAGTTTGGTAGTCGAAATCTAGTCCTTTCATTGAGGCGAGGAACCAGGCGACTTCCACTTCCTCAGTGAGACTGCCCTTCGTGCGAATAATACTGAAGTCCTTCTGATCGATCCAGATGGTGCCACCGACTTTATTAATGACTTTTTCTTCGCGTGAGGCGAAGGGCTGATCCTTCTTGGGAGTGAACTTAATGACGTAGCAGGCGCGGTCGCGGATCATTTCGTTGCCCGTCTTGGTATAGTTAAAACGTGGGGCGATTTTACCCATATCGAGCATGGCATTCACTTTGCGAGCGTCTTCCACGTCTTTGTTCGAGGAGCCGGAGTCGTCGTCGGAGCTCGAGCTTTTACCTGTGGAGCGGAGTCCGCGACCTGAGGCGGCTCCCGCGTAGGTTGTTTTATTGCCGGAGGGCTTTGCGTCGCCCGATGCTGGTTTGGAGTCGTCGTTAAAGTCAGCGCTGAAAGTGATGTCCTTGCTGGGTTTAATCTTAGCGGTGACTGTTTTGGTTTTATCGGGAATGACCTTTTCGTCCTCATCGAGCTGCTGGGTAATTAGCTTAAGTTGGTAGCTAAAGCCTTCGCGGAGATCCCGCAGTTCTTCGTCGCGGCGAATGGCGTTTTGGATGATTTGATCTGCGGTAAGATTTTCAATCGGGGCGGGGGCGGGAGTGGCGACCGCAGTAGCAACGGGGGCGGGGACGGGGGCGGGAGGGGTGCTGGGTGTTTGTTTTTTGGCCGACGAATCTTGTTCCTCATCATCCGCCGTGGTTTGGAAGTCTGGGCTGTTGCCGGGGTTCCTGGAGTTGACTTGGGCGGAGAGGGGAAGAATGAACAGGCAACTAGGGAGTGCGAAAAGGATAAGTTTGCGAAAATTCATAGTTCCTCTATTTACCCTAATGATGGCGCACATCAAATTATATATACCTGGACCGGTCGAAATCTCACCTTCAGTGCTGCAAGCCTTTGCTGGACCGATGATTGGGCACCGAGGCAAAGGGTTTCAAGACCTGTACTCGCGGGTGCAGCCTGGGTTGCGGCAGCTGTTCCAAACGTCTCAACCGGTATTTTTGGGGACGGGCTCGGCGTGGTCAGTGATGGAGGCGGCGATTCGTAACTTAGTCCAGAAAAAGGTGTTGGTTTGTATGAACGGGGCTTTTTCCGATAAGTGGTTTGATGTGGCGCTGAAGTGCGGGAAGGAAGCGGGTAAGGTGCAAGTGGAGTGGGGGCAGGCGATTAAGCCTGAGATGATTGAAAAGGAACTTTCTAAGGGAGGGTATGATGCGTTGACCCTGATTCATCATGAGACTTCCACAGGTGTTTTGAGTCCGCTGGCGGAGATTGCAAAACTAGTCCGATCAAAGTTTCCGGATGTGATGCTGATTACGGATACGGTTTCTTCGTTCAGCGTGATGCCAATTCCATTTGATGATTGGGGATTGGATGTGATGCTTTGTGGGACACAGAAGGCTTTAGCGCTACCTCCTGGGGCATCCTTGTTTTCGGTTAGTGAGCGAGCCTATGCGCGGGCAGAAAAGGTTAAAGATCGCGGGTACTACTACGACTTCCACGAGTTCCGAAAGCAGGCCGAGAGCAATATGACCCCCTGTACCCCTTCCATTTCCCATCTCTATGCCCTGGAGGTGAAGTTGGGGGAGATTGCCAAAGAGGGGATCGCCCAAAGGCACGAACGCCATCGGAAGAATGCGGAGCGGGGGCGGGCATGGTTGGTGGCGAACGGTTTCGATGTCTTTCCTGAGAAAGGATATGAGTCGCTCAGTCTGACCTGCGGAAAAAATACGCGCGGGGTGGATGTGGCCAAGTGGATTGCGTGGCTCAAGGAAACCCACGGCGCGATTTTTGACGGAGGATACGGCAAGATGAAAGGGCTCAACTTCCGAGTCTCCCACATGGGAGACGAAACGGAGAAGGGGATGGAAGAGCTGTGGGGCCGGCTTGCGGAGGGGTTGAAGAAAATTGGTTAAAGATTGGCTCCTTACCATGCTGGGTAGGGAGTAAGATCTGTCGCCGCATGAAAATCTTGCACGACGATATGGTTGTCAAACACCTGCCAAAACATTCATGGTGTATTGATTGAACGATTCCGGCTGGCCAGGTTAGATCGGTTGACGATTGGCATTGGCCAGCAATCACGTCGCCTTTTGAACGCAAACCAATAGATTTATGGACAAATGATTAAGAATATTAAACGGATTCTCGGCGTGCTTGTGGCCGTGGCCAGCTTGTCTATCGCGGATAGCGCTCCAGACATGAAGAATATGGTTCAAAATAACTTCGTCGAAACAGCTCAGAAAGGGGTCAAGCTCTCCGGCTATGTCGATTCCGGATACAGCTATAACTTTACCGGTGCATCGAGTGGTACGAGTAATGTCGCAGGCCGTTTCGGCTCTGACACTGCCGCGAAAGGGGACTTCAACCTCTATGCGCTCAAAATCGCCCTCGAAAAGGCTTTGACCTCGGAAAACAAGGCTCAAGCCGGTTTTCGTACCGATGTGATGATCGGTGAGGATGCGAACTACCTATCTAACCGTACTACCGGACAAGACGGGCTCAACAATGACCAAAATTCAAACGCCCTGTTTTTGGAGCAGGCTTATGCGGCCATTCGTGCCCCGGTGGGGAACGGTTGGGACTTCAAGGTGGGAAGGTTCGTTTCGATTCTCGGATATGAAGTGATCGAGCGTCCTGCCAACATGAACATCACTTATAGCCTAGTCTGGCAGCAATTACCGATCTTCTACACTGGCGTGTTATCGTCCTATAAGTTTGACGACTACCTCGACGGTAAATTGGGTGTGGTCAACGGTTCGGACACCGATAACAACACAGCAACGGGCGGAAATAGCGACGGCTGTGCACTCATTGCCTCTTTGAATGTAACGGCACCGAGTGGCAACGCGAACTGGAGCAACAACTTCCAGTACAGCAGTAATTCCGAAAATGATACGGCTGTAAGTTCGACTTCCAACGCGACCTTCATCGCCGGAGATAACGGTAGCCGAGGAAGTGCCTACACTTTTATCTACAATTCTTGGGGAAATTGGTCGCCCAAGTTCGCAAAAGATAAACTCCTGTTTGCCTTTGACAGCGCTCTTGGCACCTCAAATGCAGGCAACAGTGGCGGAATCAACACTTCGTGGTGCCTTGCAGCGGTCTACACGAAATATCAGTTCAATGACTGGTTCTCTTTGTCGAGCCGTGGGGAATACTTCCATGGAAACAATTTCGGGAAAATCGGAAATACTGAAGGTTATCAAATCGCCGACGGCACAAGCCTCCAGCCTCAAGGGACATCCGGAATGGATCTGTGGGAATACACCATCACCGCTGGCATCAGTGTGATCGATAACCTACTTATCCGCGCAGAGTATCGTTTGGATTGGGGTGTGAATTCAGTTTATGGGCTCAATGAAAATAACAGAAATGGTACAATTGATTCAGTCAGCAGCGGTCCGGCCCAATACGTCGGGGCTGAAGTGGTCTACAGCTTTTAAAGATAATTTAGAAACAGTTGATTCCGAACTCTTCGGAATCAGTAATTGGGTTTCTAGGAGTTTTTGTTGTTAGTACTGACGAATATCTCGCCCAGTCCCAAAAATAGTGTTGGAGAAATAAAATATATAATATTATCACGGAATCAGCGTTTTCCGTGGTACTTTGGCAACAATCACGGTGCCTCGTGAACACAACCAAACAACAAACAAACCTAAGGAGATAGTAAATAAAATGATCAAGAATATTACAGCCCTTCTTGGCGTGCTTG
>CAMCDO010000023.1 GCA_945873585.1 Verrucomicrobia subdivision 6 bacterium
GTGGTGGTGCCTCCATGATGTCGAGGAACTACATGATCCAAGTTAAGATCCCGCTTGTCTTTTTTCTCTCCGCAATACTGACAAGTGTAAGAATCCCTCTCGAAAATGTTTTGGCGGGTTAATTTCACCTCCTTTTTCGGAATCCGATCAAAAAGCATAAGGACAATGACCCGCGGGATTCGGATGCGAAAGTTGATGGTGTGAAGGGAGTCTTCCCCCTCGTAATCTTGGCTGAGATCCCGCCAACGATTAAAGTCGAAGGTGCTGAAATCGTCCCCTTGCCCGTTTCCCTCCACCACTTGGGCATGCCCCATATAGAGCAGGCTGAAGGCCCGTCGAACCGAACAGATGTGCACCGCCTGCCAGAAGCGATTCAGCACAAGGACCCCTTGAGGGATGGCCATCTCCATATATTCTTGTTTAGACGATAGAAAGTTATCGTCAACGAGGGTGATTTTCTCTTGATCCGCTCCTCGTTTCATCGCCTAATTCATCCCCTTGTTCATGAAGATATCCCCATGGATCGTTTTGCTGGTCTGCGCCGCTTGGTGGGTTCCGGTTTTGGGTCACACCGCAGCCTCCCCTCAAGATGATTACCTTCAGATTTACGTCATGATCCAAGATGGAGACAGGTTGGCCACCGCAGGACAAAACTCCCAAGGTCGCGAAAAGTTTGAAACCGCCTTAAGTCGGCTCGAAAAATTGAAGAACGAGAATCCAGAATGGGAACCGACCATCGTCAAATATCGGATCAAATATTTGAATGAGAAACTGGAAGCAATGAAAGCGAGCAAGGATTCTGCTCCCGCGGTTGCCCCTGCCGCCAAGTCCGCACCCGCCGCTGCCCCCGCGGAAAAATCTGCTGCCACTCCTCCATCCTCAGAATCTTTGCCTGCAACCGCCCCAAAGGCGTCCGTCGCTCCCGTGGCCAGCGATGATCCTTCGGCCCTTCGCCAAAAAATTATCAGCTTATCGGGAGAACTCGAATCAGCCCGCACCGAGTTGCGCCAAGCCAAAAGCGATCTCGATTTAGCCGTCTCCGATAAAAAGCAGCTTCAGGAAAAACTTTCCGCTGTACCGGCCGCGCCTTCGGCAGACGCTAATATGACAAAGCTGCAAGATGAAAACAGCGCTCTCCGCACAAAACTGACCAGCGCAGAAGACAGCCTGAAAAAGGCAGCGGGGGGCGAACTTGCCGGCGAAATGTCTTCCTTGCGAGGGCAGGTCGATGCTCTGGAAAAGAAACTCGCCGAGGCCAATGGCAAATCTGCTGAGCTGACCCGAGCCAACGAAGATTACAAGAAGCAGATCTCCAGCTTAACCGCCCAACTCCAGCAGACTGGCGCGACGGGCAAATCAGACGGAGCCTTAGCCAAGGAAAATACCATGCTCCGAGGTATTTTGGATCGGCAGCTCAAAGAGCAGGCGCGACGGGAAGCCGCTCGCCGTTTGGTACTCGACGAGTTTAAGAATCTAGCTGTTTCTACGGAAGCCCTCAAAACGCAAATGGAAGTCTTGAGCTCGCCCTTAGTGGCGTTGACCAACGATGAAGAGAGCATGCTAAAAGTTTCCGCCCCTTCCCTAGTGGCAGCCGAACCCGCCGCACCCCTAGCCGCGGCTACTGCGGGAACCGCTACGCTGGCCAGCCCAGCGGAAAAACCCGTCAGCCCAGAAAGTTTTTCTGAGAAGCCGAGGATTCCCGAAGAATTTAAAGAGACAGCAGCCAAAGCCACCGCTCTTTACAATGAAAAGAAGTTCGACGAGTCGGCCGCGGCCTATGAACAGATTTTAGTAAAATATCCGCAGTCGATTTACGCGCTCTCCAATCTAGGGGTAGTTCGTTTCCAGCAGCAGAAATATCCTGAGGCCGAAAAAGCCTTGCGGGAAGCCATTCGCGTAGCTCCGAATGATGCCTTCTCCCACTCGGTTCTTGGTATCTCTCTAGTCCAGCAAGAGAAGTATGACGATGCCATCCAAGTACTAAGCCGGGCAGTGGCCCTCGATCCCAACGATGCAAAAACCCGCAATTATCTGGGAATTTCCTCTTCTCGTAGAGGCCTGCAAGAGGCGGCCGAGCAGGAGTGCACAAAGGCCATCGAACTCGATGAAGGCTATGGGGACGCTCACTTCAATCTCGCGGTGATTTACGCGACCAAGACCCCTCCGACGAAGGAGCTGGCCAAGAGACATTACAATCGAGCCTTGGAACTCGGGGTGCCAAAAGATCCTGAACTCGAAAAGTTGCTGAACTAAGTTTCCGGATTTACCCAGACGGGTAATCGCAGCTCGACTTTCGTTCCTTGGCCAGGCTTCGATTCTACCCGCACCGTCCCACCGTGGGCTTCAACCGTACGACGAACTAAGGCCATCCCCAATCCCGTACCCCCAAGACGCCGAGAAAGAAAAGGCTCGAAGAGTCGGGCGGTAACCTCTTTTCCCATGCCCCGACCCGTGTCTTGCACAAGCAGTGCCACTTCCTCCTGCCGCGCGAGAACCTGCAGCGTCAAAGTCCCGCCTGGGCTCATCGATTCCAAGGCGTTGAGAACAAGATTGAGAACTGCTTGCTCAAGTTGCGAGCGATCCCCTCGAATCTCAACCGGACTCGCAGATGGAAGTTTTAAGAGTAAACGAATCCCGCCCAAGGAAAGCTTACTCCGAGTCAAGAGGGCAACCTCACTCATAATTTCTGCCGCGTTGACCGCCCCAATCAGTGGATCTGCTGAGCGGGCGAAATTAAGGATCCGATCAAGAATGCTATTCATTTGCCCAAGCTTGATTTCAATCAGACTCAAATCCTTCACTTGCTCTGGACTGGGTTGGAGTCCGCGAATTGCAGTATGCCAAAGCATTCGGATCACCGCCAAAGGATTGCGAACCTCATGAGCTACCTCAGCCGCTAGCATCCCCAAGGAAGAAAGCTTCTCACGGCCCCGCAGCTCTTCTTCCATCTGATCGAGGCGCGCGGCGAGCTTGGCCCGTTTGAGGGCTGCCGCTGCCAATCCCGCCAAGCCTTCGATAAGACGAATTTCCGCATCGGAAAATCGGCGCGATACTTTTGTTCCAACACAAAGAACACCGACCGCCTCGTTTTTTTCGGCCAAAGGAACAGCCAAAAAGGAAATGATTCCTTCCTGTCGAATCAATTCCATGTGCGGATCTTGCGGGCTCTCCGCTACCGTGCTGACCGTGAAAGGTCGGCGCCGACGCACGACATATCCTAAGACTGTTTCAAAAGTCGAAAGAGCAGGCTGCGCTTGATAACGACGCGATCCGCCATGAGATAATTCCAGCCTTAACTGTTGCGAGGCGGGTTCCAATAAAAAGAGGGAGGCTAAATTGGCTCCGCAGAGACGCGCTGACTCCAGCGTCACTCGCCGAAGAATGGCCGCCGCTGTCTCCTCTGCCCCAATGGCGGCACCAACCTCCGCCAGTGCCGCGGCCCGTTGGCTCTCTTCACGTGTCCCGGCTACCCGCCATGCCAAACTGAGCCAACCCGCCGCCTCTTGGGCAAATGCTGCCAAGATAGCTTCTTGTCCCACCTGAAAATATTTTTTCCTGCGAGTCCCCACCACCAGTACCCCGAGAAGATTATCTCCTTCACTCATTGGAGCGGCCATCTCACTCCCACCCCGACCCAGTCCGCCTGGTATTTTCTGCAAGTCAGCTCGGGCAGCGGTCCCGCGACTGGCGACCCATCCGACAACTCCCTCTCCTAGGCACAGTCGTTTTTTCCTGACGGCCGCAGCAACCCCTACCGCGACCTCAATTTCCAAGTCTCCACGAGTCGGATTCAGAATGTAAAGAGCCGCTCTCTCAACTTTAAATTCCTTTTTCAGGCAGGCTAAAATTCGATTCGCAAGTTTTTCAGGGTCCTTCAAATCTTTTGGGCAAATCCCCAATGAATGAGGGTCTCTCCTCATCGACTGACCCCTTCTTTCAATCGTTCCAACAAACAGGACTGCCGAGCGGGATCAGTAATCGGAAGGCCCTCTCCGTCCACCAGGATAAATGTGTCCAAGGCGGCCCCCTTCTCGGTGGTGATTCGCGCTCCTGAGATTTGCATTCCTTCGTCTGAAATCACATTGGTCAAAGCGTGCAGCAAGCCAACACGATCTGGAGCCTCAACGTGCATCAGCGTCCGTCCCGGCTCGCTTTCTAGATCCCAGCGCAGACTTGTAGGAAACTCCGCTTCTCCTAGTGCTTTCTGCCAAAGAGTTGGGCCATGTCCTGCCAGACGTATGGCGAGATCGTCCTCCGTTTTCTGCAAGGACTCTGTCAGAACTCTTTCGAAAGTATCTCGATCTACACGATGGCTAACTGGTTCCATGCGATCGCTGCAGACTCGGAAGGTATCGATGACCACATCATCCTGACGCGTAAAGATATTCGCGCTTAGAATATTCAGCCCAGCCACCGCAAAACTACCGGCGATCTTGCTAAAGAGTTTTTCTCGATTCCAAGTCACTACCAAAACTTCGGTATGACCTTCTTCGGGACGATCCGTCCACTCGACTAATGGAGCGAGGGCATCTTGCCCTGAGACCCTCTGGGCAAGAAAGTTATGAATCGCTTGGATATGTCTCGCCACCAATTCCGCAGAGCACTGCCGAAGGTAGGAGGGTCCCATCTGCTCGAGATGCTTCTGACCTTCCTCTTGCGAGAACTGGTCCGCCAAGATTGTCTTCACCTGCTCCATTCGACCAAGGCGCTTTTGCTCCTCGGCCAGAAGAAACTCCTCCTCTCCTCCGAGCATGCGTAGGGTCCTTCGATAAAGATCCCAGACCAAAAGTTCCCGCCAGCTGGACCAGTTGTTTCGACCCGCAACCGCACGCACATCGGCAGCCGAAATCAACATGAGGAGAGAAAGTTTTTCCTCGTCTTGCACAATTCGTGCCAAAGCTCGAATCGTTTCTGGCTCATCTAAGTTCTTCCGAGCAAAGGTGCTCAAGGTCATATGGTGATCGACAAGAAAAGTCATCAATTTCAGTTCGCGACCCCAAAAATGAAATCGGCGCGCCACCAAAGCTGCATTGGCTGCGCCTGCTTCTTCATGGTTTCGGGTCAGCTCAGCCTTGCCCGTATCGTGAAGTAAAACGGCCAGAGCGAGAATCTCAGGGGATTCCACTTTGGCGTAAAGATCTGCGTATTTTCGTAGATCAGGCTCGGTCGACCCGAGCATGGCATCCAGCTGTTCCAGGCAAACTAAGGTATGCTCGTCCGCAGTATAGCGGTGAAAGAATTCGTGCTGCACCAGACAGGTCAAGGGCGCAAATTCTGGAATCATTAGACCAAGAACTCCGTGTTCATGCATCAGTCGAAGAATCCTGGCAACTTTCCCTTTCTGGCGAAGAATATGCAAAAAGGTTTCCTGCACCTCCTTTTCTTGGGTTAGCTCGGCCGTGATTAGGCCAATGTTGGCCCGCAGGAGTGAGCTCAGTTCGCTACTCGGGACGGATCCTTGGTCTTGCAGAATACGGAATATTCGAATCAGTCGGGTTGGGTCTTGAACGAAGACTTGCGGGTTTTCCGCCCCTAACTCCGCCCCAGTAAGAACAAAGCCGTCCACCGCCCGACGAGTTCCCTGCCATCCCGCAAAAAAGGACCAAAGGCCGCGGGGTTTGCCCAGGCGCTGCTGGCAGAGTCGAGTTGAGGCGGAGTTGCAAATCAGATGAATCGCTCTCATGTGCCCGTAAACTTCTCGCATGAGCGCCTCGCTTTTTCGCAGAATATTAGGCTGCGGGTAGCCCATCGCCTCAGCTAATTCGCCCTGATAGCGAAGGGTGAGAATATCTCCAGGCCCGCCTTGAAGCTGGTGCAGCCAATCTCGTAAGGTCATGAGAAATGCAAATGCTTTCTCTGCTTGGGCAACTTCCGCCGGTCCCAACCAGCCTTTTTTCCCGAGCTCATCAAGCGTAGCCCCTTCTTCGGTCACCCGCCCCACCCAACGAAGATTATGGAAATCCCTCAGCCCACCCACCCCCGATTTTAAATTGGGTTCCTGCATGAAAAGAGTTCCTCCCTCTTTCTCATGACGCGCACTTTGATTTTGCAGCCGCCACGCCAAGTAACCCTCCACGTTATGTTTAAGGCTACGCCGCAGGTATTCCACTTGGCTTTTTTCCCAAAGAGTAATCGACCCCGCTAAATATCGTGCATCAATCAATGCCGTCTTAATCATTGGCTCCGCCTCCGCACGGTCGATTGTTTCGGATATGGTTCGGCAAGCATGCCCAACTTTGCATCCCATATCCCAAAGCCCATAGAGCACCCGCTTGACCACTTCCTCCGCGGCTCGATTGGATGTTCCTTCGCGGATGAAAACAAGGTCAATATCGCTCGCTGGACTCATTTCCTCACGACCGAAACCGCCCACAGCACCCAGAACCAGCCCATCACCACAATCTGCACCCCCTCCATATCCCCACAAACGGACAAGCACCGCTGAGAGCATCGCTGCCCTCTCGTGAGCTAAGACCAATCCGGGCACGCCCGCATGGGATTTCTCCGCCAGCCGCTTCTCCGCCTCCTGCAATTCCTGGCGAACCGGCCCCATTTCTCCCTGACTGGGAAGCCCACCCTCCCCACTCTGCTTATCCTTTGCAGGAGTGGGCAGGGCTGAATCGGAGCTCAAATCCGAGGTCACTCCAGGAGCTGTTCCGTCGCGGAGTTGAAGATTTTGTAGTCTTCAACATTCGCATTCGGGTCTGCCTTGAAGCTGAACTGACCCGTCGAGCGACGTTGCAACTGAGCCAGAAGCTCATCGTCCTCCGTACGCAAACGGTTCAGCACATTAGGATTCACTACTACCCGAATTTCCGGCACATCAGGATGCATGCGGAAAATACGACTAATCTCACGTTGAATTTCAACACTCATCGTCTCGAGCGATTTCACCATTCCCTTTCCACGGCAACAAGGGCACTCCATTGTGACCGCTTTGCGAATACTTTCCTGAACCCGTTGCCGCGTCATCTCGAGCAAGCCCAACTGAGAAATGGGCAAGGTGTTTGTTCGTGCCCGATCGCGCCGCAAGCACTGCTTGAACTTTTCATAGACAGCAATCTGATCTCGGCGGGCACGCATATCGATGAAGTCGACCACGATAATGCCGCCTAAGTTTCTCAATCTTAACTGCCGAGCGGCTTCCTCCGCCGCCTCAAGGTTCGTGCGCAATATGGTATCGTCGTGATCCTTGCCACCGCGCGACTTGCCAGTATTCACGTCGATCGAGACCAAAGCTTCCGTTTCATCCACTACTAAGTAGGCGCCAGATTTCAGCCAAATCTGTCGACGAAAGGCATTTTCAATTTGCCGATTCACACCATAGGCCTCAAACAATGGCTCCGGAGCCAGATGCCTTTTCACTTTGCGCAGGGAGCGCTTCGAGATAGCACCGACAATTTCACGAACGCGCTTTTCGGCGTCCTCATTGTCCACGAGCACTTCGTCAACTTCTTCTGTAAGAAAGTCACGCACCGCTCGCTCCACCAAATCAGGCTCTTCCAAAAGAACCGCAGGGGCGTTCTTGGTTTTCATCCCCTCCTCCACCTTGCGCCATTGCTCTAAAAGAAGGGCTAGATCGCGAACAAAGTAGCGTGCCTGAAGCCCCTCTCCGTTGGTTCGCAAAATCACTCCCATTCCTTCGGGAACGTCCAGCTCTTGCAAGATTTTCCGCAGTCGCGAGCGCTCAGCGGGATCCTCAATCTTCCGCGAGACTCCGCTCATTTCTCCAAAGGGCATCAGGACAAGATAACGTCCGGGCAAACTAAGATTGGTCGTGACGCGGGCTCCCTTCGTGCCAATCGGACCTTTATTCACCTGAACAATGACCTCCGCACCAGCGGGGTAAAGTCGCGGAATATCGTTGCTCGTAATTCTTGGTTTCCGACCGCGACTGCCTCGGCGTTCAACCGCTTCAATCTGCTCATCCATCGCCGCTGGCACCGCATCCCAGAAATGCAAGAAGCCGTTCTTTTCCAGACCAATATCAACGAAAAGAGCTTTGAGCGAGGGCTCCACGTTGTGCACGCGAGCTTTGTAGATGCTCCCCGATATGCTTCGATCCCCGTCGCGCTCTATGGAGAATTCTTCCACCACTCCTCCCTCGAGGAGCGCGACGCGTTTTTCTAATGGTTCGACCGAAAGAAGCAGACTACGCCGTTCCTCCCGTGCTTTCACCCCGAAGATTCGTTTAATGGTTTCCAATATCATATTTATGTTTCCTTTCCTGAGGGCGCGTTTGGGTTTCAACCCAACTGCCGCTGCCTCCAGATGCTTTGCATCAATCCCATCGCGGCCATACACACAGCCAAGAAGGTTCCCCCGTAACTTACGAAAGGAAGGGGAATGCCGGTGATCGGAACCACCTTAATTGTCATTCCCACGTTAATGAAAAAGTGTGTGAAAAGCATTCCCAAAATACCCCCCGCCAAAAGCCGCCCGGGGAAGTCCGCTGCGTGCCATCCGATCCACGCGATGCAAAGAAGCAATCCGGCCTGCCCCAGAATTAGAGCCGCCCCTCCGAAAAAACCCCACTCCTCGCCCAGTACGGAAAAAATAAAATCATTGTAGGCAATGTTTTTAGGCAGGAATCCATAGAGGTTCTGATCGCCCCGTAAATACCCCTTCCCGCTGACTCCTCCAGAGCCAATAGCAATGATCGATTGGCGAATCGTCCAGCCCGCACCCAAGGGATCTAAGTTGGGGTCAAAGAAAGTTCGTATCCGATTATTTTGATAAGTCTTTAGGAAAGGCAGCTCTTTACCCATCTGGCCCACATAAATATAAATCGCCAAGACCGCCGCCAAGCCTGCGCCCGCAGGAATCAGGAGATATCGCAATCGGGTGCCCCCCGCAAAAAGAAGACCGAAACACATCGGCAAAAAAACCGCGGCCGAACCCAAATCAGGTTGTCGCAGAATAAGAATCACTGGAATCAAGGCTAGCCCGATAAGAGCCAGAACAGTACGAAACTGCTCCATCCGCTCACGAAGAGAAACTAAGAGCGCACACGCTCCTGCGAGAAACGCTAGTTTCATCACTTCGGCAGGCTGAAAGCCAATTGGACCTAATCGAATCCAACTCTTCGCACCATTTACCTCTCGCCCGAAGACTAGAACCAAGAGCAAGAGGAACAGACCTGCCCCAAACCAAAACCACCCTTGGGCTACCCAACGGTGATAATCAGAAAAAGAGAGCAGAAAAAAACAAACCAGGCCCAGTCCCACCCAGGCCGCCTGTTGAATGGCCGCATTGCGCAGATCTGCCGACTCGCTGGTGTGTGTCGCGCTATAGATGACCATCACCCCAAACGCACACAAACCCGTCATCAAAAATAAACTGGGCCAGTGCAAGCCTCTCCATTTTCGATTTTGGGCCATCATCGCCTCCTTAATCCACGCCCCGCTCCGCCCCCGAAGCCTTCGTCCAGCCAGTTAAATAAGCCTCCCAATCCTCCGCTATTATCATCATCGGTGCTACCAGGAGGAGCGTAGGACCCATCAGAGGCCGTCACCCCGTGAAAATGACCCATGACCGGAGCTTGGTAGACCATTTGTGGGAGCACTCCTTTTTCCATATCAAAAAGTTTAGCTAAGATTTCCGATGCCAATGGAGCACAGGTCGATCCTCCAGAAACTCCACCCTCAACCATCACGATGACCACGTACTGGGGTGCCTTCAGCGGGGCAAAGCCAGTGAACCAAGTTCGTGTGTCTTTGACGGTGCTCCCTCCAATCTGGGTGACGAATTGGGCTGAACCCGTCTTACCTGCAACTTCCACATCTTTGACCGCAGCATTTTTCCCGGTGCCTTCCGTGACGACCGCTCGTAATCCCTCACGAACGGCTGCGAGGTTTTCTGGTTTTACTCCTAGATCACTTCGCTTGCTCGCAACTGCAAATTCCTTAGTGGCTTGTGTTCCTTGCTCCGTCGTTTTGCCGATTCCTTGAACCAGCCGAGGCCGATACACCGTGCCGCCATTCGCCACAGCAGAAACCATTCCCGCCATTTGCAGAGGTGTCACTCGGACAAATCCCTGTCCGATCGAAGTGTTGGCTGTGTGCCCATCACTCCACTTCTCCACCGCAGGAGGCGTGGGACGGGGTGCAGGTCTTCCCGCAGCCACCCACGCTTCAATCTTTGTTTTATAACTTTTCTTTCGCTCAGCCATCCGATTCTCCATCCACTCCCGCCCTGGCATCGTTCCAGGGTCTTCTCCCGCCAAGATAGGTTTTTCCTCCGCATCCACCAACATCCGCTGCCCGAACCCAATCCGACGCCCCATCTCGCTCATCGATTCGATACCCGTGCGGACGCCGAGTTGATAAAAGAAAGTGTTACAAGACATCGCCAGTCCGCGCTTCAAAGAAATATCGCCTTGGCCGTCTGGATTCCAGTCGTGCCAAGTTCTCCCTGCCATTTCAATGGCACCTGGGCTATGAATAATCGTCTGGGGGGTGAAATTAGCTTTCGGATTCTCCAATGCCGCCAAAGAGGTAAGGGTCTTGAATGTCGATCCAGGGGCATAGGCCCCTAAAGCTCGATTGAGCATCGGCTTAGTCTCGTCGCTCATCAGCCGTTTCCAATCGGTCGATTTCCCTGTCCCTCCTGGCACAAAACTATTGGGATCGAAATTCGGGACCGAGGACATCGCCAGAATATCCCCCGAATTTGGATCCATCACCACGCAGGCCCCGCGACCCACGCGCCGCATGACTCCCTCGACGATTGTCTGTACACGAGCGTCGATCGTTAAATATACATTTTGCCCAGGAACAGGCGCTTGAAATCCCTGCTCCTCCAGAATAAAGCCCAGATTATTTTTTTTCAGAATCTTTCCCCCTGGCTTCCCCTCAAGATCCAGATCAAAAGCTTTTTCCACGCCATCCTTGCCCACCACTTCAGGCTGAAAAGTTTCCAACGTCTGCTCTTCGGGTGCACCAACAAACCCTATGACGTGCGCCGCCAATGCTCCATAGGGATACCAGCGGACCGGTCGCGCCGCTTCTTGGACCCCAGGGATACGTGGGTCCCTCTCGGCCATCCGCGAGAGAGTGGCAAAATCAATTTGGGTGGCCAACTGAAAGGGAGTGTTCGGTCTTTGCTGAGCATGCCTTCGCAGTTCCTCCGGAACATAATTCGATTGAATCCCAAGATTGCGCAGAGGCTCCAAAGCGGTCTCCTCAATGATCTTTTCAATGTCGACCTGTTTTTGGCGACGCTTCTTTTCTCCCAATCCCACTTCCACACTTTTCATTGGCAAACGCCCCCGATGGGCTCGGGCATAGTTTCCGGTCAGTTCGCGCACATAGAGATCGACATCATAACGGGCCCGATTTTCCGCAAGGGGAACTCCATTTCGATCTAGGATAAGACCCCGAGGAGGCGGAAGCAGAATCGGAATGGTGGTTTGGTTGAGCAGGGTTTGCGCGTGCTTTTCCCCTTCAAGAACTTGCACTACAAAAAGTCGCTGAAGCAGAACACAAGCGGCTAAGGCCACAAAGATCATCGCCACGCCCATCCGGGCAGGGACGTTCGCTTTGGGTCGGACCAGAAGCATTAGCGCCGCCTCCCGACCATCCGTACATGGGCAGGACGAGCTCCCGTTTCCAAACACCAACCTAAAGCAACCGAGGCAAGGCCATTAATGAAACTGGCCAGCACCAAAGAAATACTTAGAGAAAATGGCCAGCTCCACTGCCGAACTTCTAGTCCGTGTAAGACTCGATCGGCAACAAAGTAGGTAACTGCGGCGAGAATCGATCCCACCATCTGCTCCGCTGCGGAAGCGCCTACCCACCAACCCCGCTGAGTGCAAACCAAAGTAGCCATGCCCCCAATCAAAAGCACATGATGTCCCAACGCAGAAAAAGTGGTCACATCCCAAAATAGACCCACCCCCAACGCCCAAACCATCAAGACCCAAGGAGATAAAATTAACCCCGCCTGGATCGTGACCGCCGCCAAGAGATTTGTCGTCAGGGCCCACAACCCGCTGGCTTCTGGCCCGACGGCACGGATAGACCAGGCTCCCGCCGCCAACAGCACCAGTCTACCAAAGTTCTTCTTCATTTCTTAGCGGGAGCTCCGCCCGTAAGAATAAACATTTCTCGCAAATCATTAAGCTCTGCTGCCGGCGTCACTTTGCCTTCACGATAAAGACCTGAATTTTTCTCCGAAGTTAGCGAGGGTGCTTCCGTCACCGTGCCCACTAAAAGATTGGGTGGAAAAGTACCACCTAATCCAGTAGTCAGAACTCTCTCGCCCACAGAAAACTTCGATTCGCGAGTGACAAAGGTCATCCGACAAAGTGGGCTTCCCCCGTTTAGGGGGGTGTCCCCTAATAAAATTCCTCGGGCCCCCGCACTTTCTGTCAGCACGCTCACCTTGCAATTCTCATCGGAAAGAAGCATCACTCGAGTCGTCGATCGTCCGACCGTCCCTGTTTTGCCCACTACACCACGAGGGGTGACCACGGGTTGATCCTGTGCCAGATTAGGATCATCATTCCAGCCTCGGTCCACCAAGACTGAGTTCCACCAGTTAGATGCATCTCGCTCGATCACCCGACACGCCAGAAGACGGAAAGCCTGCTGATCGCGAAAGGCGAGCATTTCTCGAAAGCGGTCGTTCTCGGTACGTAGATAATCCATCTGCCGAATTTCTGTCTGCAGACGAACATTCTCTGCTCGCAGATTTCGGTTTTCTTCATCGAGGACATCAAACTGTCGTAAGCTCGATCGGAATTCGGTCCAACGATTCTTTACACCGCCCCAAACTCGAGCCAAAGGCGAGATTGTTTCAAGAGTTACGCGCTCCGTCCATCGACTGGTGGCCGGCGCAAAGAAAATCACCAGAACCCCAAAGGCTAAAGCAACCCCAGCACTCGCAAAAACCCACGGTCGCGACATGGTTACTATTTCGGAAAGAGGAGGTCAGGCTGGACAGAGTCCGCCGCGGCTTATCCGCGGCCGTTGGCCATCGTCAACTTCGTCAAAAACTCCAGTTCATCGAGCACTTTACCTGTGCCTTCGACTACCGCGCTGAGGGGGTCCTCGGCCACATGAATGGGCAGACCCGTTTCCTCACTAAGCAGCCGATCAAAACCTCGCAAGAGGGCTCCGCCTCCAGCCAATACGACCCCACGCTCCACCAGGTCGCTGGAGAGTTCAGGCGGGCATCGTTCTAAAGTAAGTCGGACACTTTCCAAAATAATCTGCACCGGCTCGAGCAGGGCCTCACGCACTTCCTGCGAAGTCAGGGTTAGGGTCTTAGGCAAGCCGGCCACTAAATCCCGCCCGCGCACTTCCATAGTTATCTCTTTCTCCAAAGGATAGACCGAACCAATTTTGATTTTAATATCCTCCGCCGTTCGCTCCCCAATCATCAGATTATAGGCCCGCTTCAAATAATTGATAATCGCTTCGTCCAACTCATCACCCGCCACGCGCACGCTCCGACTAAAGACGATTCCCCCGAGGGAAATAATCGCCATCTCCGTCGTGCCTCCACCAATATCGATAATCATGTTGCCCGAGGCATCTTGCACTGGCAGCCCTACCCCAATCGCCGCGGCTAATGGCTCCTCAATTAAACGCACACTCCGCGCACCCGCATGGGCGGCCGATTCACAAACCGCACGCCTCTCCACCTCTGTAATCCCCGAGGGAACGGCAATGACCAAACGAGGACGAGGGCGCCACCGATTTTGTGACTTGGACGCTTTTTCAATAAAACATTTTAACATAGCCTCAGTAACCTCAAAATCACTGATCACCCCGTCCTTCAGAGGCCGCACCGCAATAATCGATCCAGGGGTTCTTCCCAACATCCGCTTCGCCTCATCCCCAACCGCTAAAACCCGCCGCGTGGCTTGATCCATAGCCACCACCGAGGGCTCACGTAGCACCACCCCCTTGCCGCGGACATAGACCAGCGTATTGGCCGTGCCCAGGTCCACGCCCATGTCGTTCTCCAAAAAGGGAAAGAGCTTACTCAACATAAATAAGTAAAAACTAATCTCCACCCACTTCTTCTCCCCGTCAATACGCAAAACTCTACCTTCCCCTACCCTTTTATCCCTTCCAGTGTACACTCCCAAATGGATTTGCCTGAGCAAGTGGGGATCATGGTTCTACCCCAAACTGTCTTTTTTCCCCACCACCTTCTGCCCCTTCACATTTTTGAACCCCGCTACCGCGCCATGGTACACAGTGCCCTTGAAGGCCCGCGGATGTTTGCCATCGCCATGGATCCCCAAAAAACCGATATCCACACCCGCCCTCCACGAATCGGAAGTCTCGGTCTAATCCGTTCCTGCGTTCTCCAAGCAGACGGCACCTCCAACTTAGTTTTACAGGGAATCGCCCGTGTTCGCCTCGATCACCTCGTGCAAACTCAACCCTATCTCATCGCCACCCCCGAACCCCTCGACGATCCAGAGGAAACTAGTGCAACTGCCACCGTTATTCGTGAAGCCCTCCATGCTAAAATTCTAGAAAAAGTTGAGAAATTTAACGATCCCGCGCTCCCCTCTCTCCAAGAAGTAAAAAGTTTTCTACAGCATCTCGATGATCTTCACTCCTTTGTTGACTTATTATCTGGCTGCTTCATTCGCGATCCGCTCCAACGCCAAAAGCTTTTGGAGGAAGTGTCCCTCACCGAACGCCTCCGTCTTCTTCTTGATCTTCTCTCCCAGTAAACAACTTACAAAGAATATTTTGCCATCTGTTTGACATGCATCTTTTTCAGACGTATACGTATCCCTTAATGGATAATTTTAAACGTTTAATTACAAGGCATCCTTCCGAAAATATAACCATAACATAGTCAACTCTCAGAAATTAATTCTATGGCCATGACCCCCACCGCTGCGGATATTTCGGAAAATGTTTCCGCCCCCGCCCGTAGATCGATTCCATGGAAACACTCTCCCCTCATTGTCGGCACCATTTCCACAGGCGATGGTCTCTCCCATCTGATCGAAGCCCCACAGGGGATTGATCTGGTCGAAGTCCGGCTCGATCTCCTTCTTTCCAACGGTGTGGCTCCAAAGATAATTCAACAGGCCCTCACCCGGCGTTCTGTCCCCGCTCTTTTAACCCTCCGTACTCGCGACGAGGGCGGCGCCTTTAACTGGCGCTCTCGTCAACGCGTCCTCTTTTTTATGGCGTTCATTCGCTTCGTCGACGCCGTGGATCTAGAATTAACCAATCTGCCTCGTCTAGCCCGCGTTTTGCGTGCCGTCCGCCTATCCAAGCGGGATCTCATCGTCTCTTCCCACTCGCTGAGAAGGAAGCTTACCCCTCTACGACTCCGCCGGCTTCTCAACCAGTTCCGCAAGACGCGCGCCTCTTTGTACAAAATCGTCGGTCTCGCTCGCCATCGTCGCGATCTGCGCGCATTGGCCGAACCCCTCCTCACCCACTCCCACATGCGCCTCGCCATCATGGCTTCTGGCCCACTCGCCACCGCATCACGACTCTCCCTCCCCGCCTTAGGATCACGACTAGTGTACGTTCACCTCGATGGAGCCACCGCCCCGGGCCAACCCAGCCACGAAGACACCTACTCCTTTCCTCAGCTCCGCCCTGTTTTTTCTCCTAAATAAAGCGCCAGCCGTCGCCTAATTAACGCTGCGCTTTGGGCGAAGCGCCCCAGGCACCGAGTTCTCCACCTTCCCTGCGCTGGTCGATACAACGGGAAAACCACCCATCCCAGCCCCGCCTCTTCCTAAAAATCCTACAAAAAGTCCGTGTAGCCCCAGCAAAACAAAAATCAAAGCTGCCAAACTAGAGCCCCGCTGCGCTTGTCCAAGCCTCGCCTGCAAGGCGGACTGCTCCTTTCCTTTCTCCTCTTCCCATGCTTTTTCGCGCCGCTCAATCTCCTCCATGAGGTGACTCCGCTCCTCACGACACTCTGCCAAATTGCGGGTTCGTTCCTGCTTTTTATTTTCCACCTCTCGCCGGCGTGAGTCGGTCATCCCTTCGGATATTTCAGAGCTCCCCGCCATCTCTCTTTCAATTTGGGCCATCCTCCCCTCAACCTCCCGCAAACGATCGCGCACCGCCCAGTCCTTTTCCCCCACCAACTCCGATCCCTTTTCCATCGCAAATTCTTTTCCAAGCGGAACCGAAGCCAATCCATACACCGCCGCCGCCACCAGAAATCCAAGATTTAAAAGCTGAAAACCCGCCACCCGTGCGATACTTTTCCGCGCAGGCAATGGACCGCGTAGAAAAAAAAGCCCCAGCAAAACTAAGGGAGCCAATTGAGTCATCGCCTCCCGATTCGCCAGAAGTTGGTCCTTCGCCGCCAGCAGTCCTCCAGCCTCCCCCAGTCTCCAGCCCGCCAAAGCAAGCAAAGCCAGACCCGTCGTCCGGAATAAAAACCCACGATCTCCTCCTTCAACCATCCCCCCATCTTGCCACCCTCCCTCCCTTCCCTCGAACAAAAAGATTGGCCAGCCCCAATCTATTCTTGCCCCCATCGCGTCCCTCTTGACCCCCTTCGTGGCTCAGTTCATAAGTGCTCCTCGTATGCGTGAAAAGTCTTTTGCCCAAGGCGAGATCATCTTCCGCGAAGGAGAAGCAGGCGCCGAAGCCTTTCGGATTCTAGAAGGCCGTATCGAAATCTCCATTCACATCGATGGCCAAGGCGATGCCCCACTCGGTCATCTTCTTCCTGGAGATATCTTTGGCGAAATGGCCTTGCTCGATGATAAACCCCGCTCCGCTTCCGCCCGCGCCCTTGAACCTACCCGCCTTCACCTCATGAACGGGGAGGAGTTTAACGAACTGTTTCTTCGCGACCCCAGCGTCCTCGCACCTTTTCTCTCCTCCTTTTTTGAACGACTCCGCAACACTAACGATCTCCTCCGCCGTGAACTTGAGCACCGACAAGTCCCTTTCCCCCAACTCCACCAGCTCATTGAAAAGGGGCTCCACTCAGGTGGCCACGAAACCTTGCATCCCCTGCCTCGTATCACCCTCACGCCCAAGAGTAAGGAGGCCCGTCAGGCTGGAGCCCCAGCCTCCGTCACTCTCGATCGCTTGCCCTACCGCATCGGTCGCCGGCAAGCCACCGAAGGAGCTGATATTCTTTGCTCCAACGACCTCCCCCTGCAGGACAAGTTTCCCTACCAGATTTCTCGCAACCACTGCTCCATCGAACGCCTTGGGGCCGAGATCGTAGTTCGCGACCGTGGCAGTACCCTTGGCACGCTACTCAACGGCCATCCCATCGGCACCGAGGCTGAGCACATGATTACCCCCCTTTCTCTTGGGGAAAACCATCTCATCCTCGGAGGAGAGGGCAGCACTTACCAGTTTACTGTCCTCGTCGAACCTGCCGCCAGCAACTAAAGCACTGCGGCCGCTTCGGCTATTTTCCCTTCTCCCCCAGAACAACCACCTCCTCTGCGTCATTCTCCGTAGGCTTTTTTTCCGATTCCGCCAACTTCGCTAAGAGCGCCTTCTCAATTCTCGCATAGAGGGCCGGATCCTTCTTAATCTCCTCCTTGGCCGCATCGCGCCCTTGCGCCAACTGCTTGCCTTCAAAGGCAATCCATGCCCCTCTCTTTTCCACCGCATTTTGCTCAATCGCCGAGTCAATCAGAGATCCCGCCTTCGAAATCCCCTCGTTATACATAATATCAAACTCCGCCTCGGTAAATGGCGGTGCCACCTTGTTCTTCACAATCTTTACCCGCGTGCGATTCCCCACCACCGTGCCGTCAGGAAGCTTAATCGCACTGATTCGTCGAATATCCACCCGCACACTCGAGTAGAACTTCAAAGCCCGCCCTCCCGGCGTGGTCTCAGGGCTACCAAACATCACCCCGATCTTTTCACGGATCTGATTGGTAAAGATGCAAACCGTCCGCGCCCGGCCAATCAGAGCCGTCAGCTTCCGCATGGCCGCACTCATCAACCGAGCCTGCGCACCCACCGTGACGTCGCCAATCTGCCCCTCTAACTCCTGCTTCGTCACCAAAGCGGCCACACTGTCCAACACCACCACGTCCAGGGCGTTGGATCGAATTAAGGTCTCCGCAATGTTCAACGCTTCTTCGCCTGAATCAGGCTGAGAAACCAGCAGTTCATCCATATTCACCCCTAACTTCTTCGCGTAACCAGGATCCAAAGCGTGCTCCACATCAATGAAGGCAGCCGTCCCCCCCATCTTCTGTGCATTGGCAATCGCCGTCAGAGTCAAAGTCGTCTTCCCTGATGATTCAGGTCCAAAGATCTCCACGATTCTGCCACGAGGAAACCCCCCCGTACCCAAGGCTCGGTCGATCGTAAAACAGCCCGTGGGGATCACCGCGATCTTCAGCTTCGCCGCCGCATCACCCAGGCGCATGATCGAATTCTCGCCATACGTTTTGATGATCGATTGCAAAGCCAGATCCAAGTTGCGCTTCTCCGCCCCCTTGGCGCTGTCACTCTTCGTTTGGGTTTCCGTCTTTTCGTTTTTGTCTGTTGTTTTAGTTGCCATATAGATTAA
>CAMCDO010000024.1 GCA_945873585.1 Verrucomicrobia subdivision 6 bacterium
TCAGGCGAAGTGCCCAGACAAAATTCGCTCATCACACAACCACCCGCCTCCTCCATCTTTTCCGCCAGCGACCGATTTTCTGCAGGATACATCTGATCCATCGAACAACCCAATACCGCCGCCGTCCTCCCCTTCCCCGCCAACGCCCCTTGATGCGCCGCCGTATCAATCCCCCGAGCCAATCCGCTGACCACCCCCACCCCCGCATAGGCTAACTGATACCCAAGTTTTTTCGCTAATTCGATGCCGTACCCCGTGGCTTCCCTCGTGCCGACAATCCCTAAGCAAGCCCCACGCACCGCCTGCATATTTCCACGATAGTAGAGAACCATTGGTGGATCATGAATCTCTCGGAGCAGGGCTGGATAATTAGGATCCTCACAATCCACCACCTCCAGCTTATGCTCCTTGATCTTTTTTAGCTCCTGCGCCAAATCAAAACTCTTCTCCCAGCCACGGATCGAATCCGCTACCGCCTGCCCTACTCCCTCAATTCCAGCCATTTTCGAGGTCGGCAACCCAAGCAATCCGGCCACCCCGCCCAACGCCTCCCGTAATTTCCTCACTCGGACGGGTCCCACCAACCGCAGGCCATTGAGGACCAAGTAGGCCTCGGTGCGGGTCATTTTTTCGGCGGTCGACCCTCCCGCACTTCCTCCAACGCCAAGCACACTTTTTTCTCGGTCACCCCAGCAACCAGATCAGCTCGCCCGATCTTGCGCAACAGTACCCAACGAATTCCCTGCAAGGTCGCCTTCTTATCTCGCGCCATCACCGGAGAAAGTTTTTCCCAAGTCAGATCCGGATGGGTCACAGGCAAACCATAGGCTGCAATCGCCGCCTTCAATTTCTCCGCAGTTTTCTTTTTTAGCCCCCGCGTTTTCACCGATAAATGAGCCGCAACTACCATACCTATGGCCACCGCTTCCCCATGACGCAGTCCCGCATAGGCCGAGACCCCCTCCAACCCATGAGCCACCGTATGCCCGAAATTTAAGAGCGCCCGTCGCCCCTTTAGATCCCGCTCATCCTCCCCCGCTAACTTCGCTTTAATCTCCACACACCGTTTGATCACTTTCGCCATCGACCGAGGCCGCCCTTTCGCCACCGCGGCAAAGAGCTTTGCATCGGCGATCGCCCCATACTTTATCACCTCGCCCATTCCCGACAGCCTTTCCGCTTCCGGCAAAGATTGTAGCCAGCGTAGATCGGCCAAAACCGCCTTCGGGGGATGAAAGGCCCCCACTAAATTCTTTCCCTCGGGCAGATCGATACCCGTCTTTCCTCCCACACTGCTATCGACCATCGCCACCACCGTCGTGGGAATTTGAATCACTGGCAAACCACGAAGATACGTCGCTGCCACAAATCCGGCCAAATCCCCAGTCACCCCCCCGCCCACCGCCACCACCCAGGTGTCCCTCGTCAACCCCGCCCCCGCCAGTTGCCGCAAAACTCGCCCATACTCATCCACCGATTTAGATCGCTCACCCGCAGGAATCCGCACCCGCACCACCCTTGAAGCACGCTTCTCGAGCCACCCGAATATCGCCAAGGTCAAAGGCAAAGCCGCCACACCCTCATCCACCAGCATCGCGACGGGCACCTTCGCAGGAAGATGCGCTGCCAACCCCTGCGGGAGGATCTTCTCCCCCACATAGACAGAGTACATCCCCGCCGATGACTTTACTCGAACCCTCTGGGCGCTCATCAAACCCTTTCTAAGCCACCCCTAGGGCGAAACAAGCCAGCCATTTCAGCTCTTTTCATATGGGATTAAACTCCCCATTCCTGCAAAAGTTGCGTTCTTTTTTAAATAACCGCCCAATGGGGTCGTAGGTCACTCTTAAAAAAACGCCTCGCAAAGCCTTGCCTATAAACACATTGCATGGGGTCTTAGGTCATGTAAGTTATTGCAGATTAATGGTTCATATGGAGGTTTTTAATTTTTAGATTCGTAGGTCTGAAATTCTCCCTTTTGCGTTTCTACCACGACGAGGCCGCAACCACGGTACGAAGCAGGCTCGGTCGTTGACGCCTCCAGAACACAGGGGTATTTTTCTAAACATGAGCACGGTCAAAGAAATCGAAAGCGCCATCGAGCATCTGCCCGCCACTGATTTCTTCAAGCTAGGCGAGTGGTTCGACGAACGCCGGGAACAGCTTTGGGATGACCATATTGCCAACGACGCAAAGAGTGGCCGATTGGATTTCCTCATCGAGGAGGCCCGCACCGCAAAGAAGTCAGGCACGCTTCGTCCTTTCCCGTGAAGTCTTCCTGCACCCCGAGGTTTTGGGGGTGCTACGAAGGGTTGCCTTCAAAAGTGCGGGATTTGGCTGCGAAAAACTACCGACTTTGGCACGATAACCCGCGTCACCCATCGCTGAACTTCAAGCTAGTCGGCAACGAAGTCTGGTCGGTCAGAATAGGACGCAACTACCGGGCATTGGGCCACGTCGAAGACGATGCAATTTCTTGGCTCTGGATCGGCCACCATTCGGAATACGACCACTTGATCTGAGAATTTCATGGCGCCGTAGGTCTGAAATTCTCCAAAATCCAACATCCAAAATTAAAAATCATTCTTGGCCCGCCTCGAACACCCTCGTCACCTCCCCTCATCCGCATCGATATAATCAAAGAAAGTCTCTATCTCATCCCGACCTCCCCATCCCGCCTCCTTCTTTCGGAAGTCGAGCCGTTCCGCCATCTCATCTCGCCAACCACGCTTCGCCAAATACGCACCCCAGATCTTTCTCTCCTCCGCATCCCGTACCTTCCCCTCCACTCCGCACCACTCCAAAATCTCTTCGTCCGATCCGCCTTGCCTCACCCGCTCCCGTAATTTTTCATAACCTATCCCAAGAAAATTCACGCACGCCTGATCAAAACCCTTCCCCATATTCTCCCGATAATCTTCCGGCAATCCTCCCGCCTTCTCCAATCGCAATTTATCCACCATCCGCCCGAAATAAACCAATCCCCCCACCTCCACCCTCGGACTCCGTAGCCCCTTCACCGGCTTTTTCTCTCCCCCACTCATCGCCCTAAAGCCTCCCGTAAAGAACGAATCTCCCTCTCCAACTCCTCCACCCGAGCCGCCAAATCCAAAACCAGCTCCGCCCCTCCCGCCGATACCCCATACTCCACCCGCAACTGCTCAATCCTTCTCACTAAAAAAAGCGATCCCTCGCCAAATCGCAAACTAGGCTCCGCCGACCTCCGCTCCTCGCCCAATAATCCCATCTGGCAGTACTGCTGGATCACTTCGATCGTCGTCTCCGCTAATCGAGCTAACTCTTCCACCGCAAATTCCATTCGCGCTTCTTCCCGGACCTCCCGCGCCATCTGCATTCTCTTGCCTTTCACTGCCTACTCTCCTCCCCGAGGTTGCCACCCACTCTTTTTTCCCAGCTCTTCCCAAAGCTTTTTCTCCTCGGCTCCCACAGCCCCAGGTACGACCACCTCCAAAATTGCATACAGATCGCCACGACTCCCATCTTCTCGCCTTAATCCCTGCCCTCGCAATCTCAGTTTTTGTCCTGCCAAGGAACCCGCCGGCACCTTCAACATCACCGTCCCCTCTAATGTTTTCACCGGCACAGTCGCTCCCCCCACCATCTCCCACGGGCCCATCTCTAAGTCCGTCAGCAAATTCTCCCCTTCCACCCGTAAATCTGGATGCCTCGCCAATCTCACCCTCAAATAAAGATCCCCCGCCTCACCCCCGCTCGCCCCCTCTTGCCCCCGCCCCGCCAACCGAATCCTCTGCCCTTCCCTCACCCCCGCAGGCACTTTCACCCGATACGTTTCCACCCTCCCTCCACCCCTTTGCAAGGTGACTTCCCGACTCGATCCCTGCATCGCCTCCTCCAACGTCACCATTAAATCCCCTTCCACATCTGCACCCCTCCTCGCCATCCGTCGCCCACCCGCCGCCCGCATACCCTCCACCCCGCCCATCCCACCGAACATACTTTCAAAGAAATCACTAAATCCCGTCCCGCCAAAATGTACCTCCTCCATTCCAGGCCCAGCCTGCCCCCTCGGTGCTCCGCCCGCCCATTCATACCCACCCCCAGGGACCTCCCTCCCCATCTGATCATACTTCGCCCGCTTCGCTGGATCACTCAAGACCTCATACGCCTCGTTCAACTCCTTAAACTTTTCTGCCCCCTTCACTTTGTCCTTCGCCACATCTGGATGGTACTCCCGTGCCTTTTTCCGAAAGACACTCCGAATCTCCTCAGGCGTCGCCGTCTTCGCTACCCCCAACACTTCATAATAATTCTTATAATCCATCTGATTTCACCCCAGTCGTAGCTCGACTCCTTACATAAAATAAAATGACCATAAAAGAATTTCTTATCCTACCACCAGAACTACTCCCACGCCCCGCCCGTTTCAAGTTCTGGCCCAAGCTCCACTTCCCCCTTCTCCGAAACCGCAGCTAATCCATCCGAAAACGCCCGCACCCGCGAAAACTTCGGCTCCAACCCCCAACTCCCATCCGGTTTCATATACCCCCACTTCCCCCCCACCTCCTTCACCGCCGCCAGCCCACATTTAAAAACTCCCGCCCGCTCAAACTTCGCCGCAATCGCCCACTTCCCATCCACATCCAAATACCCCCACTTTCCTCCCACATCCTTCGCTGGCGCCAACCCACTCTCAAACGGTCCTACCGCCGCCAAAATATCCTGCGCCTCCCCCGTCCCATCCTGCGCCTTCAACCCCGGCTGCAACTCCACCACCTTCTCCTGTAAATCCATCAGCCCCCACCCAACACCCCCACGCCGCCACGCCACCCGCTTTCCCCCCAAAGGCACCAACCCCGCATAATTGCCCGTCGTCCGCACCTTGATCTTACTATCAACCAAAACCCACGGCATTCCTTCCCCCAAAGCCTTTACCGCCGCCCGCCCATCCAGAAAATTTCCTACCTCCGCAAATTCTAACTTTCCCCACAACTTTCCACTCGGAATAATATAACCCCAAGCGGGTGGTACCTCCGGCTTCGTCTCCATCCCACTCTTCTCCGCTTCCGCCTGCTCTGCTTCCGTATCGTCCGTCATTGGCGCATCTTCACTCTCCTCCACCGCCGCCAACCCTTCCGAGAAATTTCTCGCCTGCAAAAATCGTGGCGCGATCACCATCCGAATTCCCCCATCCTGATAAGTCACATACCCCCACTTCCCATTCAACTTTACCGCCGCCAAGCCCCCCTGCACTTTCCGCGCCGACTCAAACTCCATTTTTTTATTCTCAAAGGCCGCCGCAAATCCGTCCTTCTTTTTACCCGCTACCCGCTGCTCCGCCTTCCCAAGAATTACCCCCTCCCCATCCACATACTCCCACTTCTCCCCTGTGCGCACTGGCGCCATCCCCCCCTCCATCGCACCCACTTCATCATAGTGATCCTTTGTCACCCGATTCCCTCGCTCATCCGTGAAAAACCACTCCGCCCCCAACTTCACCGCCACCCGCCCAATCCCCATCCGTGCCACCCCCTGCCCCACCTTCGCCTCCTCCCCATCCTTCACCTCAATCTTCACCAACGTCCCCATCCCAGGCGACTGAATCATCGCCATTGCCTCCTTCGGCCGTATTTCCGCAATCTTCTCCCCCTTCACTACCGCGTCCCCCTCCTCCTTGATCCATCGCACCATCGTCGCCGACCCCGGATTCGGTCCGTACCCAGGACACACCACCTCAACTTGTTTTCTTTCAAAAATACCAACCGCTCCCAAAATCCTCACCATCCCCAACGCCGACCCCGGAATCGCCGCCCCACCCGCCGGCACCCCAATTTTCACCAACATCCCTGAAATCGGCGCCTCCACCGGCAACGCCGGCTCGGTTAGCTCCACCTCCGCCAACGGTTCACCCCCCTTCACCTCATCCCCCTCTGCCTTCAGCCACTTCCGAATCTTCGCCCCCTTCACCCCAGGCAAAAACTCTGGCAAAGCTAACGATTTTGCTAAATCCCCACGAAACTTTCCCACCTCGTCATACTTCTCCGCAATCCTCCACGTCCCCGTGGTATCCACCATCCCCCACTTCCCCTCCCCCATACACACCCCCATCCCCAAACCCCAAAGAAAAATCAGTGAAAGCTTCACCCCTCAAACTCTGCTTCCCCCACCTCTAAATCTCAACCCCTTTGCCGTCTCCCCGCCCATCACAGATACTCGATCTTCCTCATCGCCACCCCGCTCCTCTTAGCAAACTCTGCCATCCCCTCCTTCTCTTCCACCCCCAACTCATACCGAATACACTTCGTTAGATACTCCTTTTCCATCTCCCCCTCCGCCAGTTCTGCCCTCTTTGCGATTCCTGCCAAACACTCCTCGCGAAAATTTTCCACCTCTCCCCCAGAATCCTCCCAACCATTCCTCACTGCCCACACCCCAAAAACAAACGGCTTCCTCACCCAATCCCACCACACCTTACCTAAATCCGTTACCCCACTCCCCTTCCTCCTCCTCCACTCCCCCAAAGCCTCATCCCCAATCAGTAACTTCGCCTCCCCATCCGCCCTCTCCTCCAACTTCACCCCCAGTACTCCCGCCGCCACCACCTTCCATAACTGAACCGATGTCATCGAATGTTTCGTCAAAGAAATTCCACGACACTCCTCCAGTGCCTTATCCGAAAATACTCCCACACTCCGCACCTCTCCTCTCGATCCCACCCCCAACCCGTCCACCACCCGATACCCCGCCCGCGTCAATACCTCCCAAACCGGCACCAACGCCATATCCAACTCACCCCTACGCAACTTCTCCACCAACTCCCGCGGATGCCCCCAAACCACGCCCCCCCCTTTCCACCCCCCGGAAAAAGGCTTCGCATGATCATACGGCACACACCCAATTTTCATCATCCCACCCTACCACCACCTTCCCACCTTCGCACTTTCACACATTCCTACATTCTCACATTTACGCCACTCACGACTCAACACGCCAATACCCAGGGCGCGTCTGCGTCCCGCAAACGCGGGAGCGGTCTCTCCCGAGCCCCGACCGAACTCGGGGCGCAGACGCGAACGCCTGCGCTGAATTCTGTGCGCCCCATCGCCCAGCTAGGCGGCCTCGGAGATGCCGCCCCTACCTAAGCTTCCTACTTCCGCGCGTAAGCGCGTCCTGCAACTGCGGGAAAAATTAAGTCATTCACACATTCCTACCTCCTTTTCACATCTGAAATCCCTTTCCTTCCTTTGCGCACGTGAGCGCGCCCCGGAACCGCGGGGCGCGGGATCCCCTTGCCTATCGGCTACATAACCGACCATCATTCCGTTATGACCAACCTATCCCGCCGTAACCTCCTCAAACTCCTTGCAGGCTCAGCCATTACTGGAAAGATTTTTTCGGGCTTCGCTATGGCAGAACCAGTCGCAACAAAACCTTCCGGTACTGCCGCTACCGGTCCCTTCACCCTCCCCCCTCTACCCTACGCACCCAATGCCCTTGAGCCTTATATCGATGCCGAGACGATGACCCTGCACCACGACAAACATCACGCCGCCTACGTCAACAACCTCAATAAAGCCATCGCCCCCTACCCCGACCTCCAGAAAAAGTCTCTCGAAGAACTTTTAGCCAATCTAGATGCCGTTCCGACTGAAATACGCACCACCGTCCGCAATAATGCTGGAGGCCACGCTAACCACTCCCACCTTTGGAAAACTTTATCCAACCCCGGCAAGAAGCCTGAAGGCAAACTAGCCAAGGAGATCGACAGCACATTTGGAAACTACGAAAAGTGGAAAGAGGAGATGACCAAAACCGCCATGGGAATATTTGGGAGCGGATGGGCTTGGTTCGCCCGAAACAAAGAGGGAAAACTTTTCATTAAGGCCTACCCCAACCAAGACTCACCACTAATGGAATCCGCCACCTTGATCTACGGCATCGACGTCTGGGAACACGCCTACTACCTCAAACACCAAAACCGCCGAGCCGACTACGTCAAAACGAGTTTGGAAATTACCACTTGGACTAGTTAAGGATTGGGCTTCTTTTCTTTGCTCTGCACCTCAGGCAAAGAAATCATTAACTTATCAGAGCTCAATAGCATAAGTTTCACTCCCTGATCCATTCCCAGCCCAATACCAACTGCCTGGTAAGCTGGCGCAATCTGTTCCCAGAGCCACGCTCCAACTCCAGCTCCAACAGAAAAGGATCCAACATGTGCTCCAGTGACTACGAAGGTTATCGCTTGTTTGGGAGCGGGAATTGCGAAGGAAATACGTAAGGGTAATGAAAACCACTTTATGCGAGCTGGAATTATCAGCTGAATCCCAGGTTCCTTCGATTCGGCAAGAATAGGAACCCACCCTGAGTTGCCCTCTGGGTTCTTGATCGCCGCCACCAACTCAGCAAGAAATTCGTTTGTCGGAACTTCAGTCACTTCCGCAAAACGCGTCACCCCCTTGTCCTTCACGTTGCCCATGCTTTGCCATGCCAGGCGTGTTGCCATCTGCTCGGTTTGGCTAAGACCCCTCCTCTCATCATGTTTCGTGAAGAAGAGGAAATAAAATATCCCCCCAGCTACTAATCCCACCAGTAGCCAAATACCCGCCCCCAACAGAGCCCGCTCTTGCAGAAGCGAAGTCACCTTGCTTAAAGATTGCAGCAATAAGAGTAAGGGGAGCAAAAGAAGTGCCCAAAGGAGACCCGTAATCATAGGCCCAATAGAGCTGGCTTCGATTGGAAAGAAAATCTCCACAGCCTTGCCTTTGTCTAAAGCTCTCGGCATTGAAACATCAACCGGAAGAGCCAAACACCGCTTCCAATATTCATTTGCGTTATTGAAATTGGGAATACTTTCCATATCCAACTTGTTCAAACCTGCACATAACTCCACCGCTTCCTCCACATCTTTACGCTGAGGAAGCTGGTCGTACTTCTCAATTTTTTCTTTGGCTGCTTCTATCTTCTTTTTTCTCTCTCGCTCGGCAGCTTCCTTCTCAGAATTAGCCTGCTCCAACGCAGCTCGCTGAATATCTGCCTCCTGCTTCGCTAAGGCCTGTTTTTTTTCTTCCTCCCTACGTTTGAGAATATCTGCAATAAGCCCCTCCCACTTGCCGATGCTCTGCTCGGAGAGCTCAACTCGTCCAGGCAAGACTTCCCTGCTGTCCTTCAAAATGGAAATAGCCTTTTGAATTTCTTCAATGGTGCCAGAGCCATCTTTGGGGAAAACAGGAAGAACAGCCTTGATTGTGTCCCAAGGCAGAACCAAATCTGGACGACCACTCTGACTAAAAGAAACAGTTGCCCCGTCCCGTTTGCCGGCCAAAACAGTTCTTTCTTCTCCACCATTTACGAAGATAACAAGCTTATCAAAGGGCAAATCTAAAACTCCAGCATCTGGCTTTGCAAGAGCCGCTAGTGAGGTAGTGAGTAGACTTAAAGCAAAATAAGCTACCCGTCTAAATCCCCGTCTACACATGCCTAGTAATTTGGCATATCCATCAGCTTCTTAAAGCGTTTGTTTTCTTAATCGCAGATCTCCACAGGGCACTCCGGGAGGATCTTCAGAAAACTTTTCCCATAGCGCCGACTCAATATCCTCCCGTCCAATACCGCAATCTGACCCCGATCTTCCCGACTCCTAATTAATCTCCCTACGCCCTGCCGAAACTTCAATATCGCCTCCGGCAATTGTAAATCCCGAAACGGTTCCCCACCTAACTCCTTAATCCTCTCGCACCTCGCTTCAAACAACGGCTCGTCGGGCACCGAAAACGGTAACCGCGTCAAAATTACATTCGATAATGCCTCCCCAGGCACATCCACCCCCTGCCAAAAACTGTCCGTTCCAAATAACACACTATCCCGATCTTCCTTAAACTCCTTCAACAATCGCGTCCTTGAGTTCCCCTTGTCCTGTACGAGCAACTTCCATCCCTTCTCCTCAAACCATCCCGCCATTCCTTCCGCCGTTTTGCGTAACATCGCCCGACTCGTAAACAGCACAAATGCCTTCCCCTTTGTCATCCCCACAAAACGCTGAATCCACCCCTCCAGCGCCTCCTGAAACCTAGCTCCCTCCGATGGTTCAGGCATACCCTTAGGCAAATACACCCGCATCTGACTCTCATAATCAAAGGGTGATTCCACTAAAAGTGTCTCCGCCCCCGCCGCCCCCACTCTCTTCGCAAAAAACTCCAATCCTCTCCCCACATCTAACGTCGCACTTGTCATCACCGTCGTGCAACTCGGCCGAAAAACCAGCTCTTCCAACCTTGCCGCCACCTCCACTGGCGAAGCGTGCAAACTCATCTCCCCCCGTTGCGCCCGCCCCTCCTCCGCCACTCTTCTCTCCACCCAATACGCGTGCCCCTCCCGACTCATCTTCAGAAATTCTCCCAACCCAAACGCACTCCCCTCCAACCTCCTCGCATGGTCCTTCAGCTCGTTCCGCTCCTCCCCATCTCCTGCATCCTCCGCCAACTTCAGCAACTGAGCCCGCACATCCATTAAGCGAGGTCCCAACTCACTCTTCACCCCCAACGGTTGCCTCACCCTTTTTTGCCCTGGCCCCTTCAAAGCCGCACTTTCCAAAATCTCCTCAAACGAATCCTCTAAAATCCCCAACACTCCCAAAGTCGCTTTCACTGCATTCCCATCTCCAATCCGCGCCAATACTCCCTTCTTCGTCCTCGGATGAACCAGTCGTTGCAACAAAAACCTCAACGATCCCAAACGAACCTCCAACCCCAACGCCTTCGCCGCGACATCCTCCACCTCATGAGCCTCGTCCAAAACCAGAAAATCGTTAGGAAAGAGATACCCCTCACTCGGCGAATCATCTGCCTCCTCCGATCCGGCCAATAACCCGAAAAGAAGCGCATGATTCAGAATCACCACTTTGGCATCGAGAATTTTTGTCCGCGCCTTCTGATAGAAACAGCCCGTCGGACCTCCACAATGCCTCGGCGTGCAGGCAAACGCCTCACTGGCTACTTGAGCCCACACCGCCGCATCCACCTGAAAATGAATATCCGATAATGTTCCATCCTTCGTCTTCCCCGCCCAGTCCACTAATGCCCTCAACTGCTCCGCCTGGCCCGTGGCAAAAAGATCACCCTGATGCTGCTGAGCCTTCTTCAGTCGGTGCGGACAAAGATAGTTGTGCCTCCCCTTCAGCAAGGCGGCGGTGAACTCAAATGGCACCAGCGACTGCACAATCGGCACATCCTTTCCAAATAACTGCTCCTGCAGATGGATGGTGTAAGTGCTGATGATCGCTTTTTTACCCAACTCCTCCGCCGCATACGCCGCTGGCACTAGGTAGGCCAAACTCTTCCCCGTGCCCGTTCCCGCCTCTACCACCAGATGCTTCTTCCCCTCAATAACCTCCGCCACCTTCCCCGCCATTGTCGCCTGACCTGGCCTCGGCTCATACCCCTTCGCCGCCCCTAACTTCCCTCCCTTGGAAAAGAAATCCACCATTCGTGGCCCCAAAGACCCTAGATGGAAACCGTTTTTCAATTCCGCAGACATTAACTCAGCTACACCAAAACGAAGAGCTATTTTGCTAAAAGCTTTTTTGAGAGACTGGCAATCCCATCACGAGCCAAAGCACTTTGAGGATAGATCTGGCGGGCCGCCAGATACGATGCAAGGGCTGCTGCAGGGTCAGCTTTGGATTCCGCAGAGCGGGCCCTTTCAATTTTATCCACATATTCGGGACATTTCACCGCAGCATCAGACCGAAGTTTCATGAGCTCAGTGTTTTCAGGGTGCCCGGCAATCCCCTTCTCCGCTTCTTCCCACGCTCCATAAGGGTCACCCCTTTTCAGGAGTTCCTCAATCTGAACTTTCCAAGCAAGTGCTTTACCCTCGCTCGCCAAGACATTTTTCAGTTGCTCAAGCAAGGCTGGTTCGTCATAGGCCAGAGCCAAGAACTTAGCTTTTTCATCCATTATATATCTATAGTTTTTCTGCTGGAGCAGCTTCCTCAACTCCTCCTTACCTTGGATTGCCTTGTCCCTTTCCTTTGTCATGGCTCCTAGTTCAGGGTTCTGTGGCCATATCTTGGCTGACTCTTCGATCGCCTTGTTCATCGATTCATAATCACCCCGCGTTGCAGCATCCTTAGCTTTAGCAATATACATATCACTAGCTTTTTTCAGGTTTTCAATTTCGGCTTTCTCCTTGGCGAAGGGATTACTTTTCGAAAGTGAATCAACTTCATTCATGGCCTGCAGCGCAGTCAGATAATCTTTGCCAGAAGAAGAAGCCAGGACCTTTTCTTTAGCTCGAAGATATTTCCAGAGTTCCTGCCTTTTTTCCCAGGAAAAGGTTCGAAGACTACTTAAATGCTCCCCAGGAAAGAATGTCTCCTGAAGTCGCTGCAATGCCTGCTCATACTCACCTTGGGCCATTAGCGATTTGATACTTTTCATCATGCGGTTCGTCTGGTCGACAACCTCCCCAACAACACTTTCCAACTCAGACATATCCTTGGGTATATTTCCCATGACAGCTAACTTAAGACTGGTCTGCTTATCCAGTACTTCACTCATGCTCGGTAGTATTGACAGAATTCCACTTTCGATATTTTTCTGGTCAACAATAGAATTGCTATAGGCACCATTCGAACCAAACCCCATCGAGCGATTCGTCGTCACCGAACGGTCGAAACTTGTGGGAGCCCTCATTTTTTTTGCTGACTCTGTCGCCGCTGAAATAATCGAGTCCTCAATACGCAACTCTCCAGCGCCATCCGAATACAAGAACCGATAGATCGATGTCGCCAACAGCACATGGTCAAATCGTCTTTCCAGAAAAAGAGTCACGATCACCCTTTGAATAGCCAGTCGTGAGTCAGAAACCTTGTTCTGCGTCTGTTCAGACAAGGCCCTCATCTCAGCAAGCTTCATCTCCAAGCTCGTCTGGTACTGCTCAACTGCAATTTTCGCCTTACTTAAAGCAAAGGGATTAGATTGAACCTCCATCGTGCTTGGATTGCCGCTGATCTGCATATTCCATTTAATCTTCTCAACATCCTTAGCCAATTCTGCGAGACGAGCTTTTGTATTGATAATGTCGTCACGACCGTGGACATCAGATCCAATTGCGTTGTAAATAGATCGGCATTGCCCCCCATCCCGCGGATTTCGCATGGCCTTCTGAAGTAATGGAAGTACCTCTTCTAATAGGGGTTTTTTTGCGCCTCGAACTCGGAAAACATCAAGAGTATCCAGTATTTTAAGTAGGATATCTTGATACTCTTTTTCTTCCGCAATATCTTCCTGGGGTTCATTTAAATATCCCGAGAATTTAGCAATAAAAAGTCGTGTATCGGAAATAGAAAACTTCTTCCCGTCCCAAACAATACCATCAAGGCCAGTTGTCGGTTCCAGTAGGTTTTGGTTCTTAGGGTCTGTATTTAAGTTAGGAAACCTAGGCAGGCTTCCCTCCCCTTGAATTTTTCCCCCACTCGGATCGCTACCGTTTTTACCTGAATCTTGAGAATATAAAGACGAGAAAATGCCAAGACAAAAAAGTATCAGCACGGCGAAACCAATAGGCCAACGGAAGTTCAAAAAACCTAAAATCATCTTCGACCTAAATCTTTTCAATCGCTTCGACAACCAATAATCCTGAGTTTCGACCATTAACCATTACTCTGTAGGACTGGCCTTTTTGTGGATTTATTTTACTAAGCTTCTCTGGTATTAAAACAGGCAGAAAATGATGGCGGTTCGATGAGGTAACCTCGAAGGCAATCAATCTTCCAACCCCTCTCTCAAAACCTAAGTCCGAATCGACTACTCCCTCAAATTGGTAAGTGCCTCCTTGGAATGGCTTAGCAGACTCGGCATAGGCTGCAGCGTCAATCTTGTCGATTCCTCGAAACGGATCAGAAAACCCACCCAAAAACCAAGCCCCCGCTAATGTTAAAACAGCAACCCCAGCAATGATGCCGCCCAAAAGTAGCCCATTAGTCTTGCCAGCAGCTCTACGCGTCACAAACAACAGATTGGTCGTATCCGTTAATTGTGGGAAGTTAAATCCCCAGCGCCACATCCCAAAATATCGGACACGGCTCGACACAGACCAGTGGGATTCGTCCCTCCTCCGCTCTGCACTTTTTGCCCGCCCAAAGCGGACTCTTCCCACACCTCCCCTGACAAAGCTCTTTCTCGGCTCTTTCTACTGATTTTTCCCCATTCTCGATTAATTTTTGCACCCGACCCGTCTGCCTCTTCGCCGCCCCCTTCCAATCGCCTTGAACCAGTCTTCCTTCTTTCTCCGCCTCCCAATTTCCCATAGCCCCTGGATAAATCACCTCCAGCACCTCTCTCAACTCCTCACTACTCTTCGCTTGATAAAACCACCCCTGCACCAGATTCATCTCTCCACGCAATGGTCGGTACCTTCCCTCCCCATCTCTCCTCACCACCTCCTCCAACTCTATCAGAGTCTCCACCCTCCGCAGAAGATCCACGGAACCATCCCCATCCCTTTCGTGCCTCACCTCGAACCCCAACCCATCCACACTCCACCGAATTTGACCAATCCACCCAGATTGCGACAAAGGGTTCAAATCGTACTCGCCAATCTTATCACCATCTCCTCCATCTCCTCAGGCCTGCCCAAAGCCGCTCCATACCCGATCTCCCTCCCTCCTACCTCCGACCACCCCTCCGCCCCCGAACTTAAACCCAACAACCCAGGCACATCCTCCGAACCGTGCAATCCACCCGCCAAAAAATGGGGCAACACCACAACCGGTCCATCCTCGGCCACAACTTTCCTCCAGTCCGCAATCCTCGGCTCCTCCTCCAAAAAAACTGCCCGCGCACTTCGATAACCCTTTTTACTTAACCCCACCGCTAAATCCTCCGCCGCTCGCCTCGATCCTGCATGCAACCCCGTCCCGTGACTCGCTACCAAAACACAAACATCCCGCGGCTGATGTTTTTTTATCTGACACAGTTTTTCTGCTCTCCCTACCACAAGCTCTAAAATCTCTGGCATTGATCCGATCGGCTCCGTCACCCGACACTCCACCCCTGCCGTCTCTCCAAATTCACGCGGAAGAATCTGGGTCGTGAAATATCCCTTCGCCAAAAACCAAGGCACCACCACAGCCCTCTTCGACTGCAAACCCCTCAAGGCATCACCAAAAGATGGTTCCTCCTTCCAAAATCCCGCCCGTACCTCCGCAAAGATTCCCCTCTCCCGCAAACGATGAGCCGTTTCCCTCGTAAACCGACTCGATTCCGCATTTTTGGTTGAGCCGTGGCCTGCAAGGATCAGCGCTGTTTCTTTAAGCATCTAACCCTCCGAAGCTCAGCGAGCTTGTCGAGACTGAGCGAAGGAGGGTGGAACCATGCCCCGCCAAAATCAGTGCGGTATCTTTAAATTCCATAACGAAACCCTACACCAAAAACCCTATCCACAGAATGGAACCGCACAAAAGGCGGTGACAGTTAGCGGTTCGCTTTGACCGGCATTCCCTGATTGGCAGGACCACCCGATGGATTCGGAAAAAGTGGAGCAGGCTCCACGATCCTTGAACTATCAGGTCGTGCCGAAACCGTAATTGTAAAAATCTGCTCTTTCCCGTCCCGCTTCACTTTCACCGGCACCTTGCCTCCTACCTGCGAGAAGAAAGCCGCATCCAGCACGTCAGAAGGTTCTCTCACTGGTTTGTCTCCAATCGAAATCACTTCATCCCCCGCCTTCAACCCGCTTTTCTCCGCCGGTGTTCCCTTGTAAAGACGATCCACAAATACAGGAGCCCCACGCTCAGGCCGACTCCGATCCGGCATCACCCCCACCCCCATCCACCCGTGCCGCGGTTCCCCATACTTCTGAATGTCCGCCGCTACTTTGGACGCTGCTTCAATCGGCAACGCATAACACGCTTTTCCCTCATCGATTTCCAACATCAATACACCCACCACCTTTCCTTGGCTGTCCAGCAGGGGCCCGCCGATCTGACCCGGCTTAATCGGCAGATTCGCTCGCAGATGGGTCGTTGCAAAAAACCGCGTGAGGTACTTCACATCAAATCCAGCCACAAAACCAAATGTGGGTTCTGCTTTTAAATCGTAAGGAAAAGCCACGCTGACAATTGCCGAGGCAGGCCGAAGTCGTAACCCATCGCCAAATTCAAGGTGAGGCGTTTTCGTGGCGTTAATTTTCAGTACCGCCACTCCACTCCGCGGATCTCGACCAATAATCTTGGCCGTAAAAGTCCGTCCATTTACTTCCACCGAAACCGATTCCGCCTGACCCACCACCGCATATGCCGTTAAAATAGTTCCTTCCCCATCGATAAAGAATCCCGTTCCAGCCAACTGCTCAGGTCCATCCGTCGCCCTCACCCGCACCACCGTGGGGGCAGCTTTCTCATAAACCCCACTAACCTCCGCCGCAATCTGATCAAACACCCCCGTGCCTACAGCTCTCGGCTCACTGGGTGCCGTTGGAGTTAAAACCGTAGCCGCCGCCACATTGGCTTCCGCTTGTGAAGTAATTACAGCAGCAACCCCCGCGGGTCCTTGCTTCGAAAGATAGTACGCCCTCCCACCCACCAAGCCCACCGCAGCGAGGCCGATGAAGAGAAGCGCGAAAATCGCAATCTTAGAACGCGATCCGAGAATCATAAGCCACTGCGCCGTGTCCAGTCACGTAGAGGGGGCGAAGTTGTGTCCCCTCACCGCCAGCGGCGGTTTCAATCAGCTCGGGCTGAATCTGAACGGAGTCATCACTTTGATTCGAAGCCACCATAATACCCCGCTCATGGGCGACTTTGCCGTTCGCCAACGGAGTCGAGCCAGGTCCAACCGGCCCAAGGAAAAATGCAATTCCTACCACCAACAGTGCCGCCGATGCGCCCACTGTAGCCAAGCGAGGAATTCCCGCCAACCAAGGCTCAAAGAGAACCTCCACAACCTTCGCATACCACGGCTCTTCACGGAGAATTTCCCTGCGCTGGTACTGATGAAATGCATCCACAAAACGGCTGAAATACTCCTGACCAGGAGTCTCGTGCCTCTTCAATTGAAGAAGTTTCTGAAGTTGCGTGAAGTCGTCGTTTTGTTTCATTTTATCTGTCTCCTATCATTTTACCTTCGCAGGTAAATGCCAAGCGATTTCTGCAACTGCTTGTGAGCATAATGCAGTCGAGAACGAACCGTTCCTTCGGTCGTCCCCATGATCTTTCCGATCTCCGCATGTGCAAGTCCTTGTATATCATAAAGAGTTACTACTGTCCTATGTTCTTTGGACAGGCCAAGCATCGATTCGTTCAATTTATTTTGCAACTCATTGAGCATTGATGATTTAACTGGGTTGTTTCTAGCGACAGGATCAGGCATATCGAACTTCGGTAAGCCATCCTCGTCGATCTCATTCAAACTCATCGCCCCTTGCCGCCTTTTCCTTTTCTCCAAGAAGTTGAAAGTTCGATTAATCGCGATCCGATAAATCCACGTATAAAACGACGACTGGCCCCGAAACGTCGGCAAACTCCGGTACGCCTTATCAAAAACCTCCATCAACATGTCGTTCGTATCCTCATGGTTCGACGTCAAATGATAAATCACCCCGTATAACCGCGATTGAAATCGACGAATCAACTCATCATACGATGCCAAGTTTCCCCCCACCGTGGATGCCACCAACTCCTCATCGGTCGGGCCATTCTCTAAATCGGGCAACTGGGCAGTGGTGACCGACATTACCCTAGACCCTACCCACTAACCCCCCACCCCGAAAAGTTCAAACAACCCTATCCCCCAGCCGTCTTCAGATACCCCGCCAACCGCTCAGTCATCTCCA
>CAMCDO010000025.1 GCA_945873585.1 Verrucomicrobia subdivision 6 bacterium
GTCGCTCCGTATTGAAACTGGAGGAACGTCGGATGATCCCGTGCACCTCGTACCCCTTCTGCAAAAGGAGTTCCGCCAAATACGATCCGTCCTGCCCTGTAATTCCCGTAATCAGTGCTTTCTTAGCCATAAATCTTAATTCTGAACCAAATGAGGTTTCGCCCGAGCATCCAGCCTTTTGGCCAATCGCAAATCTAACTCACTAATACCGCCCACATCGTGGGTCGTCATCTCAATCTTGACCGTAGTGTAAGAATGGAAGATTTCAGGGTGATGATTCATTTTCTCCGCCTCAAGATTCGCCCCCGTAATAAACATCGCCGCCGCCGTGAAATCGATAAATTTATAATCCTTTTTGATCCGTCCAGCATCTTGAGTCCAACCCTCTAACGTCGTCAGGACAACCTCAATCTGATGACCCGTAAGTTTGACTGCCATCCCGGAAGATTGTCCCAAAATAGCTCCGCGCCCAAGCCTGCATCGGTCCTCGCCTTGCTTCCGACTCAATTCAAGCCACTCTTTTCTCTTCTATGCCCGAACTCGCCGAAGTGGAATTCTTTCGCCAAAAGTGGAATCCTGGCCTCCGTCAGAAAGTTATCTCCGTTCATCTCCATCCACAGAAACGTATCTTCCGCGAAACTTCCACTACTCTCCTCTCCCGCGCCATCCAAGGTCGCCATCTCCGATCTTCCCACGCTCACGGCAAACAGATGCTCTTCCGCTTCGGCTCCGATGTCTGGCTCGGCATCCACCTCGGAATGACAGGCAAACTATCCACCGCATCCGCCTCCCACATACCCCGCCCCCACGATCACCTAGTTCTCCGCACCGCCCGCCACTCGCTCATCTTTCAGGATCCCCGCCTCTTCGGTCGAGTCCGCTTCGCCCTCTCCCCTCAACCACCTTCTTGGTGGACCACCCTCCCTCCCCCCATCCACTCCCCTAAGTTTAGTAAGAAAAAACTCGAAGATATCTGCTCCCGCCGCTCCCGTGCCCCACTCAAAGCCCTTCTCCTCATGCAGCAGTTCTTCCCCGGAATCGGCAACTGGATGGCCGACGAAATTCTTTGGCGATCACGCCTTTCCCCACGAACCCACGCTGGACACCTCTCTCAAAAAACAATTTCCAATCTCCATACCCACATTCGTAAGATTTGCCACGATGCCCTCCGCATCATCGGTAAGCAGGGATCCAATCCGCCCCGCTCTTGGCTCTTCCTTCACCGCTGGAAATCTGGAGGATTCTGCCCCCGCTGCCATCATCCACTTCAGCGCGCGCCTATCGGCGGCCGTACCACCTGCTGGTGCCCCCTCTGCCAACCCCCCACTCCTCTTCCTCGCGCACCTCAGCACTGATAGCCTTTGCCTATGTTCCGATCCGGCCCTCCCCGCCGTATTCCGCCCACGGGAAAAGTTTCTTCGCAACCCTCTCTTGCCCCACAGGTCCCTGCCCCTCCACCACCTCCTGTCTCAAGTACAAAAAACTTCTCCTCAAAAATCTGGCGCCCTTTTGTCCAATGGATCGCAGGCGCACTCCTACTGCTTCTCGCTGGATCGGCTATCCTCTATTTTTTTCTCCGAGGCTCATCCTACTCCAAAAACGACGACGAAATCCGCTCCCCCCAAGCTCTCCAAGCCGACTACGCTCGCTGGAGCTCTTCTCTTCGCCAACTTTCCCAGCTCACCACGCAAAATAATGCCCCCGCCTTGCCCCTCCTCCCACCCGCCATCCCCCTCGATCAAACCACCCTCGGTTGGTGGAACCGCAAGCAAAATCTCCCTCCCGATGCTCTCGCCCGCGCCGTTCTCTCTCGCCACCTCCCCCAGCAGGTCGAATGTGTCGAACTCACCCCGCGTCGCCTTATCCCCTCCGACGACGGAGTCTCCGTCGACTACGCCATCACTCTCCGATCTAAAGAGGATATCCTCCTCGCTCCCGTTGTGCCCGTAGCCGTTTCCAAGGAACTTTCTTCTAATCATAAACGATTCCTCCCTAAAATCGTCTACGCCTACGATCTGCCCCCAGGCAAAGTCTTCGATCTAGCCTCCGCCAAAACCATTCTCCCCGCCGGCACCACTCTTCAGGGGGGGTGGACTGTCCGTCGCGCCGATCGCTCTTCGGGAACTTGGAAGGTGACCAGCGCCGATCTTCTTCCACTCACCCGTATCCCCGCTCTCGAAGCCATTTTTGTCCGCGAAGCCACTACCCCTCCTCCCGCCCTCCTACGCTCCCGCGGCGAACTGGAAAATGGCGAAGCCAAACGCCGCGCCGCCACCCAAACTCTCGACGACCGGCTCACTGCTATCCGTGAAGACGTAAAACAGTACCGATCCCAACTCATGTCCTCCGCCCCCTCCGCCGCGAAAAGCAAAGGAATCGGAGCAGGCAGTGGAGTCCCCACCAGTGCAGGAATCGGCATGGTCGGCGGCGCCGCCACGGGTGCAAGCATCGGCGCCATGGCCGGCGGTGGCGATGGTGCCGCCATCGGAGCAGGAGCCGGCGCCCTCGCTGGTGCTCTCATCGGAGCAATCATTGCCAACTCAGAACAAGAAAAACGGATCGAGCAGGAAAAAGCTGCCCGCCGTGCCGCCATCTCTGCCCTTGAGCGAGAAGTGGTCGACTACGAACACAAACTGATGCGCGAATTTGAGAATGAGCTCACCCAAGAAGGCACCAAACAGGAATCCACCTTGAATCGTCCCGCTCCCGCCAACTAATGTTTTGCTATGGCCAAGACCGCTAAAAAAGAAGCCGTCCGTCGCCGCTTCATCCTCACCGGCATCTGTCTGGCCGCAGGAGTTTTCTTTATCCTCCTCGGCCTCGTCCAGTTCAAACCTCTTCTTGAGGCCGAACTTTACACCCGCGACCTTCGCGTCCGTTTCGGCCAGACCGCTCCCGTTTCTCCCGAAATCGTTTTTATCGCCATCGATAAAGCTACCTACAAAGACATCCTCTCTGAAGAGGAGGTCGCCGCCGACCCAGCCCTCGCCGAAATGTCCACGGGTTCTTGGCCTTGGCGTCGCTCTGTCTGGGCCAGTGTCATCCAGCGGATCACCGACGCTGGAGCCAAAGTGGTCGGCCTCGATTTAATGTTTCCCACTCCCAAGGAAGGTGACGGTGAACTCCTTCAAACCATGGCCGACAAGGGAGACCGTGCCGTCCTCGGTGGCACTTTCGAGGAAGTTAGCAACGCAGGCCGCACCTCCGTCCAACTCACCCTCCCCGCCGCTCTCGCTTCTTTGGGAGCGACGGAAATCTCTCAGGAAAATTCCGCAGGCCGGGTGGGCTTTGTAAATCTCTGGCCCGATAGCGACGGCATTGTTCGCCGCGCCGATTATCATCGCCAGTTTCAATCCATCCCCGCCGTCTCCCTCGCCTGCCGCATGCTCGAAAAAGCAGGCTACACCGATCGCATTCCCGCCAGTGGCTCAGGCCTCCTCCGCTTCGCTGGCCCCCCAAACTTCAACTACAAATCCATTCCCGTTTATCAACTCTTCGTCCCTGCCACTTGGGAAAAGGTTTTTAAAAACGGGGAGATGCTCAAAGATAAAATCGTTCTTGTCGGTCCTTACGGCAACTGGTCGAAAGACGTCATCCGCACCCCCTACACCACCGCCATGCCTGGTCCGGAGGTTCATCTCGCCGCCCTCGGTGCCGCCCTCTCTAACAGCTTCCTGCAAATGCCACCTCGCTGGACTCAACCCGCCCTCATTCTCGCAGGCGCCTTGCTCGCTCTTCTCCTCATCCTCGCCACCAAGCAACCTATCTTCCGCCTTTTTCTACTCGTTCTTTTTGGACTGGGATATGCCGTCCTTACTTTCTTTGTCCAAGATAAACTCAGCCTTATCCTCCCCGCCGTCAGCCCCTGCCTCACCCTCCTCTTCGGTGGCATCGGTTGCCTCGGCTATGAGTTCGTCCTCGAACAGCGAGACAAACGCCGGGTCAGCGGGATGTTTTCTACCATGGTAAGCCCCGAAGTCCTCTCCTATATGCAGGCCGATCCCGATCGCTTCCGCCTCACAGGGGAAAAACGCATGGTCTCCATTTTCTTCTCCGATCTCGCAGGTTTCACCACTATTTCCGAATCCGTCTCCGCCGAGGACCTTGCCAAAATCCTCAACCGCTACCTCACTCCGATGAGCGATCTCGTCACCAAATACGGTGGCTATATCGATAAGTATTCTGGAGACGCCATCATGGCCGATTTCGGTGTTCCCGTCTGGGCTGATCCCGATCCTGACTCCCACGCTTGGAAAGCCTGCTGGTCGGCCCTCGAACAACAGGAACGACTCCAAACCCTCAAAGAGGAACTCAAAGCCGAGTACGGTTGCGACATCGACGCCCGCATGGGCATCAACACAGGCGAAGTCGCCGCCGGCAACATGGGTTCCGACAAAAAGTTCCAGTACACCGTCATGGGAGATGCCGTCAACCAAGCCGCCCGTTTTGAACCCGCCAACAAACCCTTCGACACCCACATCATGATCGGAGGCAAAACCTATGAAATGGCCAAAGAAAAAATTGAAGCACGTTTCTTGGCCAACATGATTGTCAAAGGCAAGACCGAACCCGTCCCTTGCTACGAGCTCCTTGCCAAAAAGGGCGAACTCTCCGAAGCCAAGCGCCAGGTAGTCCAGATCTTCGAAGAAGGCTGGCACCTCCATGCTACGAGAAACTTCACCGCCGCCATTGCCAAGTTCGATCAAGCCCTCTCGCTCGACGACCACGATGGCCCCTCGAAAACCTATAAAAAGATTTGCGAAGGTTTCCTCAAATCTCCCCCATCCGACTCCTGGGCCGGCGAATACATCCAAACCTCCAAATAGCCCGCAGCCCCATTCTTAAAGTGTAACACGTGTTACATTTTAAGAATTACAGGCACAGCCCTGTTTCACTTGATTGCCCTTATCGAGATAGGTGTTTTTTCTCTAGGATTCAGTAGAGTCACCGCGTCGAATCGACCCAGGTCAAAGTTTTACGATTGAAATTCGCCGAAAGATTACGATTTGTGTAAGATACCCAGATGACGCCTCCGATCACCCACATCTTTTTTGATCTCGGCAATATCCTTGTAGGCCTTCGCTCTGGCGAGAAACTTAAAGCTCTAGCCCTCCGCTCAGGCCAAAATGTGGGGGATTTCTGTGAAAAGATTTGGAACCACAAGCGCGCCCACGACTACGAACGCGGTCAGCACACCTGTGACGAGTACTTTGCCCTCCTCGCCGAAGACCTCGACCTCGCCCACGCTCAGAAAGAAGTGCAAGAAGCCTTCTGCGATATCTTTTATCCCCTACCCGAACGGGTCGCTCTCGTTCGCCAACTCGCCCTCCACTACCCACTCGCCCTGATCTCCAACACCTGCGCCTCCCATATCCGACATCTCGAAGCCACCTACGACTTCTTCCCTCTCTTCCGCCATCGGATCTACTCCCATGTGGTCGGTTGCCGCAAACCCCATCCCAATATTTACGAAAAAGCCCTCAAAGCCACAGTAGCAAAAGCCGAAACCTCTCTCTTTATCGATGACCTTGCCGAAAATCTTGAAACTCCCGCCAAAGCAGGATGGAAAACCATTCACCTCCCACCAGGGACCGATCTGTCAGCCGCTTTACGCCCCTTCAAAATCTCTGGCATCGATTAGACCTATACATCACTAGCGTCCGGTTTTGTCGAATTGGCTTTCGATAAAAAGATCGGTCGATTCACTCTAAAGTATCTTCTCTCCAGACGTGCAACTCCTAGCTAGCTCAACCCATAATTACCTTCAGTCCAAAAATCAGCAACACGTGCAATACTTATTACATGTTTTTAGTAATAAGTTTCTACAAGGTTATTCACATATTTATTGACACTTACAAGCCCTAGTAATAGAGAACACCTATGCACCTCAGCATATGGGATAAATCGACTCTAACTGAAAGTGCTAAATGAGGGGTTTAATCATGTATAAATATGTAATAACTATAATTGCAGTACTTGCTACGGCTGCTGGCTCAATTCAGGCCGCAGATCCAGTGGCCACAATCTCCACCAATGATCCGATGGTGATGAAGATCTATCCCGACGGCACCAAAATTATCGTTCGCTGGAGCGAAATCGGAAAAGCAGTCGATAACGGCATGAAACACGGCGGCTCACCCCGCATCATCGCCTACGATCCAGGGAAAGAAGGCATCGTGCCGATCGGTCAAACTCCCTCAGCTCAACCCGCTAGTGAACCTGTTTCCTCAAGATTACCAACCTCCTCATCAGTGGTGGCACCAGAATCAACTAAAAGCATCGAAGCCACTCCTGCCCCCATGTCCGATACCGAATCCTACGGACCCGAAGAAGGTTTTGTTCTTAGAAGTGCAGTAGGGGCTTCGTTCCAGCAGCCTTTAAGCGGAACGAGCGGAAGCGGGAGGACTTACAATAAATTTGTTTTCCAGCCAGGTATTCGATTTGATTTGGAGCCTGGATATAACGTAACCGACTGGTTTCGTGCGGGGCTGGAAACTTCATTTATCTATAATCAACTTCATTCCATCAGCAGTGGTGGATCGATGTTCTATAATGGGGCTAACAATTTGGGCAATGGTGGTTTTTATCAGGTTCCAGTTCTAGCAAATGTAACCTTTACCTATCCATCCGAAGGACCCATTCGCGGCTATTTGGGCGGAGGCATAGGAGCCGCTTGGGACATTCTACAAGTATCAAGTGCCCCAAGAGGCGCGTATACAAGCTACCAATGGAACTTTGTTTGGGAGGTAACCGCTGGTTTTACCTACAATGTAATGCCGGGATTAGATCTCGATCTTGCCTACAAACTTTTATCCACCCCGAATCCTAATTTTCAAGGCGAAGGGCACTACCAAGCCAGTTTCAACCACACCGCCGAACTCGGCCTCGTCTGGCGCTTCTAGTCAGGGTCTGACCCCACTGCCGTCCCCCAGGTCCCTCCCTACCCTTTGTTCTAGGGTCTAACCTTGCAAACAACTATGTGAATAACTTCACTACAAGTAGGGGTGTTTTGTTTGCGGGCCCTACATATTGTGTAGAGACTCTGCCTCGACCTCATGTTTTACTCACTTGGCATTCGACTCCGGCTCTGTCTTCTCACGGCAATTCCTTCCGCGCTCCTCTTCACATTTTCCGCTCACGCGCAGCGCCTAACTCTCCCACCAGCCACAGCGGTTCCCTCAAATCAACCATCGCCAGCAACAAGCCCAAATTCTTCTGATTTTCTCAGCACCGACCAAGCACAAATCTTAAAAATATATCCCGATGGCACGAAAAGGATCGTTCCTATCTCGGCTCTCAATTTTCGTGATGATGGCGCCGCCTTCGGTGGCCCGCCCCAACTCACCGTCTACTCCAATCCCATCAACGATAAAAAGAGCTCTCCCGAAAGACTCTCCGTTGCGCCCATCGGGATAGATGGCTCTCCATCCTCCGTCCCCGCCTCAATTCCTCCCTCACCCAACCCTCTAGCCGCCACCCCATCTGCCGCAGGCGACCCCATGGGTGGCACTGCCTCTTCCGATCCCATGGGAGGTTCAGTCAGCTCTTCGGCCGATCCCATGGGTAGTTCAGGCCCCGTCGATCCTCTTTCTGGTGCACCAACCAAAGGATCCCCTCCTCCGCTCCAAACCGTTTCAGGTCGCGCCGCCCCAGTTTCCTCCATCGAAAACAGTATCGACCTCGGGACCTACGACGACTTTTTTATGAACGCCGCTGTCGGTGGCTCGATCCAGGGCCAACTGACCGCTCGCCGCGTCTACAACGGAACCAATATGCAAGCCTATCCCTACCGATACCCAACCGGTGCTTTGTCTACTAAGACTGTTTCATCAGAAAATTTCACCTTCCAGCCAGGCTTTCGATTTGACACAGAGTTCGGCTACAATATTTACGACTGGCTCGGTGTCAGCCTCCAGACCGGCATCATCTACAACGCTATCAATCAATACAATGTCTCCTTCACAGACGGAACTTCATTCCACAATTCTTGTAATGGTGAACTCGTTCAAGTCCCTATTCAGCTGGATGGAATTCTCCGTTGGCCTGGAGCCACTGCCTTTAAACCGTTTATCGGTGGTGGTATCGGTGCTATCTGGCAGCAGCTCGACGTGAATAACTATTACTTTGGTTCTAGTGACGTTCAAGGCAACTACTGCCGAAGTGCCTTCCAATTTGGCTTTAATGGTCAGCTCGGCGCCAACTACACCGTTGCCCCAGGTGTCGATTTCTACGGTGTCTTCAAACTTCTCGGTGCCTTCACCCCACGAATCGGAAACTACGATTTCGAAACTAGCTACAACTTTGCTCTCGAAGTCGGCATTCAGTCCCGTTTTTAATTCTCCTCTTCCCGCAGATCCCCTGCCCGCAGACCGTGGCAGATTCCCCTCTTGGTTTTTTCAATGAAATCACAAAACTCTTTCACCTCTTTGGTGTGCGCATCTTTTCCTCCTCGAATCAGTTCCAACGCCTGAGTCCTGTTCTTCCCTCCGAAAAAAAACTCCTCGTACACTCTTTCCAACGCCTTTCTCTCCTCTACCCCTACTCCCGCCCTTCGAATCCCCACCAGGTTCAACCCACAGACCGCATTCGTCGCCACCGCCATACAGTACGGTGGCAGATCCATGCCCACTCGGCTCTGACCCCGCACCATCGACAATTTTCCAATTCTCACAAACTGGTGGACCACCACCGCCCCACCCAAAAACGCCTTTTCCTCTACCTCCACATACCCCGCCAACATCACCCCATTGACCAAGGTTACCCCATTCCCCAGCCGACAATTATGCGCCACATGCGCGCCCACCATCAAAAAACAGCCACTCCCAATCACCGTGCTACTCCCCTCCTTCGTTCCCCGGTGCACCGTCACATACTCTCGAAAAACATTTCCTTCCCCCACCTCCACCCCGCTCTTCGCTCCCGCATAAGCCGCGTCCTGCGGTTCCCCTCCAATCACCACACCCACTCCAATCTTATTCTTTGCCCCCATCTTTATCCTCCCCTCCAAAACCGCCCTCGGCCCCACCACACATCCTGCCCCTAGCTCCACTTCCCCACCTATAATCGCCCCCGGCCCCACCACACACCCCTCCCCCAGCTTCGCCCCCTTCTCTACCATTGCCGTCGAATGAATTTTACTTTCGTTCACAAATATCCTGCCTCCTTAAAACTATAGTACCCTGCTCGACCCTCTCGAGCGACGCCGATAATCACATGATCCTGCAACACCACCCCAACCGTCTTTGCCCCGTCCCGCAATCTCCTCGTAAAATCTAGATCCGCCGGACTCGGCGCAGGATCCCCCGAAGGATGATTATGCACCACCACCAGCGCGTAAACCGCCTCCGACCCCAGCGCCTCCCTCAAAATCTCCTGCGGCTGCACCGCCGTCTCATTGACCGACCCCCGACTCACCTGGGCTTTACGCAAAAGCCTAAGCTTCGTATTGAGTAACAGCACCCACACCTCTTCACGATCCTTCCTTCGCAACTCTGGCCCCATCAAAGATTCCACCTTGCTTGGCGTATCCATCAATCCCCCAGCAATCTCCGCTTCCCCTACTCTTCTACCCAGTTCGATCGCCGCCGCCACCTGACACGACTTCGCCAAACCCAATCCCTTAAACTCTTTTTTTAACTTCTGCGGCGTTATCCGCGCCAACCCGCCCAACCCCTCACGTGAGGCCAAAATATCTGCCGCCAACTCCACCGCCGATTTACCTGGCAAACCCGTCCGCAAAAGGATCGCCAAAAGCTCCGCCCCGCCCAAGGCCTCAGGACCTTGACTCATCAACCGCTCCCGCGGTCTCTCCTCCGATGGTAATTCCCGAATCCGTGCCATGCTCCTCCACGATAAACGGTGCCACCTTCCCCCTCAAGAACGGAGGGATATGGGCCCGCAACTCAACCTCATTGCCCTCATACCTCTTTTCCAGAATCCGACCCGACCTTTCCAGCAAAGCTAAGAGCGCCCCCTCACTTTGCGGCACTCGCAAATGCACCTGCATACTCCAAGCCGTTAACATCGTCGTCAGCTCCGCAAAGAAACCAGGCATCCCTTGTCCCGTCTCTGCAGAAATCACCACCCCGTTCGGAACCCCCTCCGCCTCTCGCTCCAACCCTGACCAGTTCTCCAAACGATCCGCCTTATTCCAAACCGTCAGCGTATGTTTGTCCCCCGCACCAATCTTCTGCAACACCTCATCCACTGCCCTCCTCTGCTCGTCCCTCTGCGGATGACTCGCGTCCACCACGTGAATCAGCACATCCGCAAAAGCTACCTCCTCCAAGGTCGACCGAAAAGATTCCACTAAATGCGTCGGGAGCTTTTTTAAGAATCCCACCGTATCTCCCAATAAAACCCTCACCCCATTCGGCATACGGAACTGTCGGATCGTTGGATCCAAAGTGGCAAACAACCGATTCTCCGTCACCACATCCGCATGAGTCAGACGATTCATCAAAGTCGACTTTCCCGCATTGGTATATCCCACCAAAGCCGCCACCGGCCAATGCTGACGCAACCTCCCCTCCCGCTGAATCGTCCGATGCTTCCGTACCTCCGCTAAATCCCGCTCCAATCGCGTAATCCTCTCCTGCACCCTGCGTCGATCCACCTCCAACTGTGTTTCTCCCGGCCCCCGCATTCCAATCCCACCTGATTGACGCGACAAATGAGTCCACATCCCCGTCAACCTAGGCAGCAGATAAACCAGCTGAGCCAACTCGATCTGTAACTTCCCCTCTTTCGATTTCGCCCGCTGCGCAAAAATATCCAAAATTAGTTGGGTCCGATCTAGTACTTTACAGGAAAAGATCACCTCCAGATTCCTTGCCTGCGCAGGACTTAGCTCGTCATCGAAAATCACCGTGTCCGCCTTCTTCGCCTTGGCCAGTAAGGCCAATTCTGCCGCCTTACCACTGCCAATGTAGGTCGGTGAAACAGGAGTATCCAATTTCTGCGTCGCGCGATCAGCCACCTCCCCTCCCGCACTCGCCACCAACATCGCTAACTCGTCCATCGACTCTGCCACCTCCACCCGTCCTGATTTATGAGTTTCCAACCCCACTAACAGAGCCCGCTCCAACATCCGATCTCTTCCCGTCGAAACCATCATGCGGCAGAACCCCTACCCAATAGCGCTTGGCTGAGCATCTGCACCCCTGCTTTCGACAAGGGCTCTCGGGGATCGATCTCGATACCTCGGATCGTAGGAATTTTACGGAACCAGGTCAATTGACGCTTCGCGTACGCCCGCGTTGCCGTCACGATTTTGTCACACGCCTCTGCTTCCGTCACCCGCCCTGCCAAGAACTCCATCACCTCCCCATACCCGATCGCCCGCGATCCAGGAGATCCCTCCCAACCCGCTTTCTCCGCCAACCCCCTCACCTCCTCCACCCACCCCGCCTGCCACATAGTTTTCACCCGCTCCCGAATCACCTCGCCCAAAATCTTCAGATCTGGCAGCAAAACCCATGCCTCCACTCTTCCCATCGGACCCGCCACCATCTCTTTTTCCTGCCACTCTGACAACTTCCTTCCCGTTTGACGCCACACTGCCAGAGCCCTCACCACTCTCCGCCGATTCTTAATATCGGCTCTCGCCGACCACTCTGGATCCACCCGAGAAATCTCCTCGACCAACTCCGCCATTGTCTTTCCCTCTAACTCTTCCGCTACCCCAATATCCGTCCCTGGAGCCAAGGAAAGACCCTCGGTCATCACTCGGTGATATAACCCCGTTCCCCCCGCCCAAATCGTGGCAATCCTCCTCCTACCCACATCATGCAAAATCTCTCCACCTCTTCGCGCATAGTCCGCCGCCGTGAAGTTCTCCTCAGGATTCACCAGATCGATCATGTGATGACGCACTCGATTCTGCTCTGCCTTCGTCGGTTTTCCCGTCCCAATATCCAGTCCGCGATACACTTGAAACGCATCCATCGAGACAATTTCTGCCCCAGTTTGTTCCGCAACCTCAATGGCCGATCGCGACTTGCCCGCACCCGTGGGTCCCAGCAGAAATATCTCCATACTAGTAACTCAGCATCCTAAAACTTGGGACTCAATCGAGATGATTCTTGAACTCATACACACTGCTAGACAAAGGTTTTTATTAAGTCCAATCACCCAAACCTGATGAACCCTTTACCCTCCAAACGTTGACTAACTCTTTTGAAAGCTCATTAAGAAACCGTGACGGGGTTTGCCACGCATCGCCCCCCTTTCCCATCCGCAATCTTGGGTGAGTGAGATAAAGCTCATCCTTTGCCCTCGTCACCGCCACATAAAATAGTCTGCGCTCCTCTTCTTCCGCATCCTCCGTCTCAAGAGAACGACTAGAAGGAAACATCCCTTCACAAAGCATCACTACAAATACAGTGCCATACTCCAGTCCTTTGGCCTGATGGATTGTGCTTAGATGGACCGCATCCTCACTCCCATCCTGTTTTTTCGCAGATAGTTCCGTATCCGTATTCCCTAGAAGTGCCATCTGTGCCAGAAATTCTGCCGTCTCCTTAAAGGTTGTTGCGTAATCCTCTAACTGCCGTAAGTCATCCATCCGATTCGCCGCGTTCGTGTAGCGGCTCTTAATATAATCTCCATAACTCCCCTCCACCACGATTTTTACCTGCTCCGAGGGGTCTTTCCCCGTTAACTGTCCCAATGTATTCACCATCTGCATCCACCCCTTCGCTCCTTTCTCGGGCACTTTCAATTGTCCCAGTCCTCTCCCCCCGACCACCTCCTGCCACATCTTCGTCGCCGATTTCGGACCCACCCCAGGCAACAATCTCGCCAGCCGATAAAAAGCCACCTCATCTTTCGCATTCACAGATAAACGCAAGTGCGCCGCCACATCCTTAACATGGGCCTGCTCGAAAAACCTCAATCCCGAAGTAATCGTGTAAGGAATATTCCTGCGGGTGAACTCCAACTGAATCTCCATTGCATGAAAATGCGCCCGATAAAGAATCGCAATATCTGACAAACTCGTCCCCTCTTCGTGCATCTCCAAGATTCTCTGTGCCACAAAGGTCGCCTGCTGGCCCCCGTCCTCCAACGTAACCACCGCTGGTTTTACCCCTGCGTCCCTCACCGCCTTGAGGTTTTTCGGAAACTGCTTCGGATTATGGGAAATCGAGTGATTCGCTAAATCTAAGATTTGCGGAATACTTCGATAATTAGTCTCTAACCGCACCATCTTTGCTCCTGGATAGCGCTCAGGAAAACTCAGGATATGCTCCACCTTCGCCCCACGCCACGAGTAGATACTCTGCGCATCGTCCCCCACCGCCATGACCTGATGATGTCCACTGCCCAATGCATCGATAAAGTCCGACTGCAACCGATTCGTATCCTGATACTCATCTACCAAGATATGCTGAAATCTTGCCCGATATCTTTCGCGGAGTTCCCCTGGCTCCTCCAGCAACCGCAACGAAAGGGTCAACAGATCATCATAATCCATCGCCATACTCTCCCGCTTCCGCCGCAAATAAATCTCCCCGATTTTCCCGATCGTCTCCTCAAATTCGGTGAAGTAACCAAACTGACCCTTCAAAATTGAGCCACACGTCGTGCGATGATTCGCTGCCAAACTAAAAATTTCCGCTAACACTTGGGCCTTAGGGAAGGCCTTATTTTTGGGATCAACTCCTGCTTCCACCATGCTGGCCGCGATTAGATCTTCCGCATCCTCGCGATCCAAGATTACGTAATCCCGCGTGTACCCAACCTGGTCCGCATGCCGCCGTAGAATTCGGTTTCCGATATGGTGAAACGTCCCTCCCCACAACCGAGAAAGATCGTGTGGCAGAAGAAAAGCCACCCGTTCCAGCATCTGCTTCGATGCCTTGTTCGTAAAAGTCAGAAGCATGATCTGTTCAGGGGGCACCCCGTTCTCTACTAACCACGCCACACGATAGGTCAGGGTCCTTGTCTTGCCACTGCCCGCTCCCGCAATCACCAGCATCGGGCCTGGAGGTGCAGTCACCGCCTCCAACTGTTCCGCGTTCAACTCCTTCGCGTACTCAATCGTCGGACCGCCCTCAGGTCGGTTTGGCTCCGTTAAAACGTATTCCACCGACACACTTCGTCCTCCATTGCCCCTTCATAAAGAGCCCGCCCCACAATCACCCCCTCCACCCCGCCCGCCTTATCTAACGCCTGTAGATCCTTTAACCCGCTAATTCCCCCCGAAGAAATCACCTTTCCCGGGAAAGCTTTAATCATCTCCTGGACCGCAGGAATATTCGGCCCCGTCATCATCCCGTCCCTCACCACATCCGTATAAATAATCCGGATCACTCCGCCCTGTGCCATTCGCGCCGCTAGATCCACCGCCTTCCAACCACTCGGTTTCGTCCAACCCCTCGTCTCCACCACTCCGTCCCGCGCATCGATCCCCACCACCACCCGCTCTGGTCCAAATTTTTTCACCGCCTCATCGATAGTTTCTGGAGAATCACACGCCACGCTTCCAAAAATCACCCGCTTCACCCCCAACTGCAGAATCTTTTCCGCCACCGCTAAGTCCCGAATCCCACCCCCCACCTGACACGGCATTTTTACTGAACGAGCAATCTGCCCAATCATCTCCAAATTGCGCATCTGCCCCTCAAACGCCCCTTCCAAATCAACCAAATGAAGAATTTTTCCGTCCACCTTCTCCCACCGACGCGCCATCCCCATCGGATCCTTGCTATAAACCTTCTTTTCCGTGGCCTTGCCCTGAGCCAAACGCACCACCTCCCCAGCCATTAAATCGATCGAAGGAATAACAAACATAAGTCGTAAAACTGCCATGCTGGTGGAACACCGCCAGCAAAAGATCGTGTTAGGCACGTCTCTGGCACGTTCAATCCATGCCCAGCTTCTTCCGACCGTCCGGCGTGATCATCTGAGGCCCCCACGCAGGTTCCCAAACTACGTCCACCTGCGCCTCCTGAATCCCCTCCAAGGTAAGAATTTTTTGCCGCGCATCCGCCGCGATCGAAGGCCCCATCCCGCAGCCTTGCGCGGTTAACGTCATCTTCACCTCCACCCGCCTCCCCCCCGCTTCGGTCTTCTGCAACTCCATACTGTAAATCAGCCCCAAATCGACAATGTTTACCGGAATCTCTGGGTCATAACAGGTCTTCAAAACCGCCCAAATCTCTTCCTCCCCCGTCACCTTGCCCACGCCCACCGCATCCACTTTCGGAACTTTTCTTCCTAAAGCATCCGCATCTTTCCCCTCAATTCGAAACAACCCTCCCGCCTCAGTCGCATGCACCGTAAAAGTCCCCCCTAAATCCTGCGTCACCACCACACCCGTCCCTGCCGCTAAAAGACGCTTCGTTCCCGCAGGGATCGCCGTCCCCTCTACCTCCCTTTTTAATTGGATCTCCTCGCTCATCCTTAAACCCTAGCCGACTCCTCTGCCCCAACCATCAGTTTTTTACCCCGCCCCTCATTCCGCAATGCTCCGCGAGATTCTCCCAGGCTCGTGTACCCGCCAGACCATAGGAAGTTCTCTCTGCCCAAGTTCCCGATTCCACCAATCCAAAGCCTCATCCCGATTTTTCAACTTCTTCTCAGTTTGTACCCCCTGCAAAAATGATTTCCGCGATAGCCCCCAGCACAGCGGCCTACCTAATCCATCCCAGTTCGCCCGCAAAAGAGTTTCGTTGTGCTCCACTGTTTTTCCAAAGCCAATCCCCACATCCACCACCACTCTTTCCTGAGCAATCCCAGCTTTTCCTAATCCCGCCAATCTTTCCGCGAAAAACTCGCCAACCTCTCCAACCACATCCCCATAATGTGGATCGTCCTGCATCGTCTGTGGCTTTGCCCCCGAATGCATGCAAATGTATCCCACCCCAAACTCCGCCACCACAGCCCACATCTGAGGGTCCCACGTACCCCCACCCACATCATTGATCACCTCCACTTCCGCCTCACCCATTGCCGCCTTCACCACCTCCGCCTTGTAAGTATCCAAGGAGAGAAAAGCGTCCGGTCTCTCCTTTCGAATCTCTTTTAGAATCGGAATCACCCTCGCTCGCTCCTCACGAGCCGATACCGCCTCCGCCCCAGGACGCGTCGATTCTCCTCCAATATCTAATCCATCCGCCTCATCCAAAAGAGCGATCCCCTGCCGCACCGCATCAATCCTTTGAACATACTTCCCTCCATCCGAAAAAGAATCAGGCGTAAGATTTAGAATTCCTAAAATAAAAGGCCTGCCTACCCGCAGACTCACCGCCCTCTTCCCGCAGAGCCACGCCATCGTGGCGGGAGTGTTCATGCCGAAAAAAACTATTTCAAGCCCCCGCGGGAGCACCTTCTAAACCAGGCAAAATTCCGCTCTTATCTTTCATCTTCTCAATCGGCCGAGTCACCGGCAAGGCTTCACTCGGGGTCGGAGTCGAGGGCGCAGAGATCCCCTTGGGCGGAGGATTCATCATCTTGCCAAACTTCACAATCTCCTCCACCTGCGCCCCATCTAGAGTCTCATACTCGAGGAGAGCCAGCGCCACCCACTCCACTTTCGTGCGATGCTCCTCCAAAATCTTTTTCGCACGTTCATGTGCCCCATTCACGATCTGATGCACCTCCTCATCAATCTCCCTCGCCGTTTTCTCGCTGTACCCCTTGGAACGCCCGATATCTCGCCCCAAAAACACGTAGTCCTCATGCTCCCCATACTCCACCATCCCCATCCGCGTGCTCATCCCCCACTCGCAAACCATCTTCTTAGCATACCAAGTTGCCATCTTAATATCCCCGCTGGCTCCGCTGGAAACATCACCCAAAAACATCTCCTCCGCCACCCGTCCACCCATCGCCACACAAAGATCATCCAAAACCTTTTTCTTGGCGTACCCGTACCGATCCTCCGTCGGCAACATCATTGTCACCCCCAAGGCTGGGCCCCGCGGAATAATCGACACCTTGTGCAACGGATCCGTATGTTCCAGAACAATGTTCAAAATGGCGTGCCCCGCTTCATGGTAGGCCGTTAACTTTTTCTGCTCATCACTCATCGCCAAACTCCTACGCTCCCGACCAAACCGCACCTTATCCCTCGCCTCCTCCAAATCTTTCTGAGTAATCGCCTCCGCATCGCGCCGAGCCGCCATCAAAGCCGCTTCATTAATCACGTTGGCTAGTTCCGCTCCCGAAAATCCGGGAGTGCTTCTGGCCCATGTCGCCCAAGAAACGTTCTCCATCGCTTTCACTTTCTTAGCGTGAACCTTCAAGATTTCTTCCCGTCCCTTCACATCGGGCAAGTTGATCATCACTTCCCGATCAAACCGACCCGGTCGCAAGAGGGCTGGGTCGAGGACATCCTTCCGATTGGTCGCCGCAATAATGATCACCCCCTCCGCCGTATCAATCCCATCCATCTCCACCAGCAAAGCATTCAAGGTCTGCTCTCGCTCATCATGCCCGCCGCCCACCCCATGACCTCGACTCCTCCCCACTGCGTCAATTTCATCGATGAAAATTAGGCAAGGGGCGGTCTTCTTCCCCTGCTCAAACATATCCCGCACCCGCGAGGCTCCCACCCCAACAAACATCTCCACAAAATCCGATCC
>CAMCDO010000026.1 GCA_945873585.1 Verrucomicrobia subdivision 6 bacterium
AGGAGGGCTGGGGGCGGGTGGGAAGTGACGACGCATGGGGGGCGGACAGCAACGGGAAAAGATGTGCTGGAGTGGATTGAGGAGGGAACAAAACGGGGGGCGGGAGAAATTTTGCTGACGAGTATGGATGCGGATGGAACGAAAGAGGGCTACGATTTGGAGCTGACGAGAAAAGTGAGCCAAGCGGTTGGGGTGCCAGTGATTGCGAGTGGGGGAGCAGGCAGAAAGGAGCACTTTGCGGAGGTTTTAGGGCAGGAAGGAGGGGCGGACGCGGCCTTAGCAGCCAGTTTATTTCATTTTGGTGAGTTGACCGTACCCGAAGTGAAGCGCTATTTGCTGGAGAGAGGCATTGCGGTACGGCCTCCTAAAAAAGCATGATTTATCCTGACGAGAAAAAGTTTTTAGATTTGGCGAAAGAGGGGAATCTGATTCCGATCGGGCGGGAGTTTCCTGCGGATGGAGAGACTCCGGTTTCGGCCTACAGTAAGCTCTCCGGTCAACCTGGCGGTGCGGCTTTTTTATTGGAGAGTGCGGAAACGGGAGGCCGGTTAGGTCGTTATTCTTTTGTGGGATCGAGACCGACGGCGGTGATGGAGTTTCGGGGTGGGCGGGTGCGTTTGACGAAATTGAACGGAGAAGTGGAGGAGAAGGCCCCGGAGAATCCTGATCCACTGATTGAGGTGCAGGAGATGTTGGCGGGAATCCGTCCGGTGGCGGCCTGGCCTGGAGAAGCGCCTCCGTTTGCCGGTGGGGCGGTGGGTTTTTTAGCCTTTGAGGCGGTACGTTACTTTGAGACGACGGTGGGGATGGCGAAAAAGGATGATCTGGGGGTACCGGACGCATGTTTCGCGTTGGTGGAAGAGTTTATTATTTTTGATCATAAGCGGAAGACGCGGCGGTTCGTGGTGCAGGTGAAGACGGGGAATGATCCACGAGCTGCTTATGCGAGTGGGGTGAAACGATTGGAGGCGTTGGTCAAGCGCCTGGAGGCACCTGCGGGAAAAGCGGCGGGGGAGATTCCGCAGAGGCCTGAGGGGGATCTTTTGGCGGGGGCAACGCCGAACATGACGAAGGCGGAGTATTTGAAAATGGCGGAAAGCATGCAGGAGCATATTCGGGCGGGTGATATATTTCAGGTGGTGCCTTCGCAACGTTTTACGGTGCCGTTTCATGGTCGGCCGATTGATTTGTACCGTGCTTTGCGCTCGATCAATCCATCGCCCTACATGTTCTGTTTGGAGATGGCGGGCTTGGCGTTGGTGGGTTCCTCGCCAGAAACTCATGTGCGATGTGAAAATGGCAAGGTCGAGATTCGTCCGATTGCAGGCACGAAGCCGCGGGGGGCGACGGCCGAGGAAGATTTACAAAACGAAAAAGAGATGAGGGCGGATCCCAAGGAGAGGGCGGAGCACATTATGTTAGTGGACTTAGCGAGAAATGATTTAGGCCGGGTGTGTGAGTATCACAGTGTGAAGGTGGTTGAGCTCATGGAGGTGGAGCGATTTTCGCATGTGATGCATCTGGTTTCCCGGGTGACGGGGCAGTTACGTGCTGGGCAGGACTCGTTTCAGGTGATGCGGGCGACATTTCCTGCGGGAACAGTGAGTGGATCGCCGAAGGTGCGAGCGCTACAGATTTTGGCGGAGAGTGAGCCGACGAGGCGCGGGGCGTACGCGGGTGCGGCGGGGTACTTTTCTTTCGATGGAAATCTCGATTCCTGCATTTCGATTCGGACGATTTTATTGAAGGGGGGCAAGGCGCATGTGCAGGCGGGGGGCGGGCTGGTGGCGGATTCGACGCCGGAGGGGGAGTATCAAGAGAGTATAAACAAAGCGAAGGCGGGGTTAGCGGCGGTGGTGGTTGCGAGGACCTTAGGGTAGGGTTTCTTTATGCTTCTGGTAATTGATAACTACGATTCGTTTACCTACAACTTGGTCCAATATTTTGGCGAGTTGGGGGCGGATCCAGTGGTGAGGAGGAATGATGCGATGACGCCGGATGAAGTGGAGACGATGAGGCCGTCGAAGATAGTGATTTCTCCTGGGCCGGGAACGCCGGCGGATGCGGGGATCTCAATGGAGTTGATCCGGAGATTTGGCATGAAGATTCCAATCTTGGGGGTATGTCTGGGTCATCAGTGTATGGGGGAGGTGTATGGAGGCAAGGTGGTGAGGGCGGAGAGATTGATGCACGGGAAGACATCGCCGATTCGGCATGATGGGCTGGGGGTATTTGCAGGTTTGCCGAATCCGTTTGAGGCGACGCGATATCACTCGTTGATTGTGGAGAAGGTTTCTCTGCCGGAAAGTTTGCTGGTGTGTGCGGATACGGTGGAGGGGGAGATCATGGGGTTACGGCATCGTGAATATCCGGTGCACGGGGTTCAATTTCACCCTGAGTCGATTTTAAGTAAAGAGGGCAAGGATCTTCTGGCTAACTTTTTAAAGATGTAAAAAAGGTGAGGGTGGAGGAGTTGGGGTTAAGAGGAGGATCTTTTGCGGGCGACATAGACGGTGCTGGCGGAGTCGCGGTCGAGGATGGGATTAGGAAAAGAGATGAAGTGGGCTTGGGGAGAATCGAAGACGGCGGCGAGGCTGGCGAGGAACTCGTCATCGGGCGGGTCGTCTGACCAGAGGGCAAAGATGCCGCGAGGCAGGAGTTGGGCGGCGAGGCGCTGGAGCCCGTCGGGGCTATAAAAATCAGCGTGCCGTTGGTGGAGAAGGTGAGAGGGTGAGTGATCGATATCGAGGAGAACGGTGTGGAACTGGCGACCGGGTTGTTGAGGGTCGAAACCTTGTTGGGGCGAGGCAGCGAGGGCAAAGAAATCGGCTTCAATCAGGCGACAACGTGGGTCGCCAGTGAGGGTGGGACCGAGGGGGACAAGTCCACGACGATGCCAACCGATGACGGCGGGAAGGGCGTCGACGACGAGGAGTTCGGCGACGCGTTGGTGCATGAGGGCGGCGACGGCGGTGTAACCGAGTCCGAGTCCTCCGACAACGACATCGAGGGCATCGCCTTCGGTGGCGGCGAGGCCAAGATCGGCGAGGGCTTCTTCGACCTCATGAAAGAGGCTGGACATGAGGAAGTCTTCTCCGAGTTTGACCTCGAGGACTTCTAGATTGTTGAGGGTGGCGATGCGTCGGCGGCGAAGGATGAGGTCGCCGAGTGGGGTGGGTTGGAAATCGAGTTCTTCGTAGGGTAAGCCCATAGCGGAAGGTAGGCGGGTGGGATGGGAGCGCACCCTTAGACTTTAAGGGTGGTAGGACGAGATTAGTATTTGGTTGAGGGGGGACGGAATTCGGGATGGCGGATGCGTCCGCCCAACTGTGCGGATTGGAGGGTGAAGATGGAGGCAAGGCATGAAGCGAGGATTACGGCAAGGGCGGCAGTTTTTGCCCATGTGGGACGAAAGCGAAGAATGAAAAGTCCTGCGATGGCCCCGAAGCCAACGAGATAAAGGAGGGGGGCGGCTTTTTCGGCCATATCCTCGTGCATTTCCGCGGCTATGTCGCCTTGCTCGTCTAGCGGTGGTTGGATCTGTCCCATTTCAAAACGAGTGTGGGCCGACTCTCCTGTCTGCATGACGACAGGGGTTGAGAGGTCGGCAAGAAGAGCAAGGGAGAACCCGACAGCCAGGATTGGTTTTTGATTAAAGAAAAGGCCTGCCAAAAGAATTGGAGGGACAAGAAGAATGAGAATCACAGGAAAGTGGTTGAGCATGACATGAAGGTGTTCAGCGGTGAAAAAACTGAGGCTCATCGATTCACAATGGGGGTAGAACGGGCACTTTCCAACTGAAACCATCGGGGTAGAAAGGCAGGATGGACTGGAGCATAAGGCCGAGGGCGCAGAGTTGTGCGGGTTCCGGAAAGGAATTTTCGGATGGGCAGGTGGTTTATACGGTTCTGGTGGCGATGGATGGGGGGATGGAGCGGAAGGATTTTGCGCAGGAGGTGTGGGAAAAGGAGGAGGGGAGGCCGACTTATTTTTGTTTTTGGAAGGGTAAGTTTAGAGCGGAACCGTTGGTGCCTGAGAAGGAACCGCCGGCGGCTCGAGCGGAGGCGGAATTGCGGAGGAGGCTAGCGGAGCCGGTGCAGACGGAGAGTGCAGAGGCGCGGGTGATTTTTCTTTTTGCCCTTCTCCTAGAGAGAAGGAAAATCTTGCTGGTGAGGGAGAGGACAACGGGTCCAGAGGGTAGGGTGACGGTCTATGAGCATAAGCTAACGGGGGAGGTGATTTTGGTGCCGGAGCCTGAGGTGAAATTAAGCGAGGTGGATCAGTTGCGAATGGAGGTCGAAGCGCTGGCGGCGACCTGGGGAGCTTAATTCTGTCATGATAATGTCACCTTGTGAATCTTGCGGGGTGGGAAGGGGAGGGAGGTAGAATGGAGGCAATGCGCGATAGAATTTTAGTAGTGGAGGATGAGAAGGATGTGAGGGATATGATTCGAATTCATTTGAAGGCGGCGGGTTTTGATGTTTTGGAGGCGCACAATGGGGCAGAGGGGCTAGCGATTGCGAAGCAGGATCTGCCGGCGGTGATTATTCTCGATTTAATGATGCCGGAAATGAGCGGGGTAGAGGTTTGTCGGGCCTTACGGAGAAATCCGACGACGTCGCGGATTCCGATTCTGATGTTGACGGCGAAATCGACGGAGGATGACAAGGTGGTGGGATTCGAGTGTGGGGCGGATGATTATGTGACGAAGCCGTTCAGTCCGCGGGAGTTGGTTTTGAGGGTACGGGCGGTGGCGCGAAGGCAACCCGATCAAGGGGTGGCGAAGCCGATCCCCGTACGGTCGGGTAAGATGCAGCTGGATCGTGGAACGATGACGGCCTCGATGGGGGGGAAGAAATTAGCGCTGACCTCGACCGAGTTTCGTTTATTGGAATTGTTGGTGCGGCGAGTGGGGAATATTCAGTCGCGCGAGGTGCTTCTGAGTGAGGTGTGGGGCTATGAGGCGAGTTTGGATACGCGAACGGTGGACACGCATGTACGAAGGTTGCGGGATAAGTTGGGCACGACGGGGAAGTTCATCGAAACGGTGCGTGGAAGTGGGTATCGATTGAACGCAGTGGCTGTGTAAAGAATTTTGCCCCGGAGGGTGGTTGAGGGCAGGGTTAGGGAATGGATATCGGGTGGACACTTCTGCTTTTAGTCCTGGGGACCACGACTGCGGTGTGGGTCTGGGCGATGGTCTATCGGCCGATGAGGCAGCTCAGGCGTTTGATCCAAGATTTAGCGGAGAACCAGAGGCCGACGGGTTTTGTGGCGCGTGGGGCGTGGGGGTTAGAAGAGTCGATAAGTAATCTAGAGCGGGTGGCCAAGCGGTTGGAGGGAATATCTTCGAGGGAGGAGAGTGAGCGGTTTAGTTTGCAGGCGATTCTGGGAAGTTTGGCGGAAGGGGTGATGGTGAGCGATGGAGAGGGGAAGATTACAATGGCCAATCAGGCCTTCTTGCGAATTTTCGAGTTGGAAGAAATTCCAAAGGGGCGAACGGTGATGGAGGTGGTTCGTTTGCTGGAGGTGGACCGGGCGGTGGAGGAAATCATTCAGCAAGGAGCAACCCATAGTTTGGAGGTAATGCTTCCTTCTGAGGATGCGGGAAGCCCGAGGGTTTTTGCGGTGAACATGGCCCCGATTCTCGAGAGTGGGGGGGATCGGGCGGGGGTGGTGACTGTTTTTTATGACCGATCGAAAATCCGTCATCTGGAGACGGTTCGGCAAGAGTTTGTAACTAATCTTTCGCACGAGTTACGAACCCCGCTTTCTATCTTAACGGGTTATTTGGAGACGATGGAGAATCCCACGATGCTCAAGGGGGCGGAGGGAAAGAAAACTCTAGCGGTGCTCCAGCGAAACTGCGAGCGAATGACTCTTCTGGTGAGTGATTTACTGGAGTTGTCGAGGATCGAGTCGGGGAGAATGGAGTTGAAGACTCAACCTCGGTTTCCTTATGAAATTCTGGAAGAGGTGAAGGAGGATTGGAGTCGGGCGTTTGCTGGGAAGCAGGTCAAATTAGAGATTCGGTGCGGGCGGGATTTGGCGCGGGTGGATTCGGATCCTCTACGGACGGGGCAGATTTTTTCTAATCTACTGGAGAATGCTTTACGTTTTAGTCCTGCTGGAGGAGGGGTGATGTTATCGGCGCAATTGAGCAGGGAGGCGGGTCAGGTAGAATTTGCGGTTGAAGATGAGGGGGAGGGGATTGCTGCGGATAAGATCGGTAGGATTTTCGAAAGGTTTTTCCGAGTTGATCCGGCAAGAACGCGGGAGAAAGGGGGGGGGACGGGTTTGGGGTTATCGATCGTGAAGCATTTGGTTCAACTCCATGGGGGAGGTGTGCGTGCGGAAAGTGAAAGTGAGAGGGGGACTAGGATTATCTTTACACTCAAGACTCATAGCGCATAAAAAGCTATCCTACAGACATTTACATTGATCTTAAATGGCATCATACTGTCACAATTCGCATCTTGGTGCGGGTTGTGTTAATCCCTAATTCATAAGTATGAGAAAATTTAATAAGGCGCAAGTTTTTGGTATGATTCTATGTTTTGTCTGGGCAGCGGGCAGCCAAATTTGGGCGGATGTGATTGTAAAAATTGATGGATCGAGCACGGTGTATCCGATTACTGAGGCGGTGGCAGAGGATTTTCAGAGGGCGACGGGGACGAAGGTGACGGTGGGCATATCGGGAACGGGCGGTGGGTTTAAGAAGTTTGCGCGAGGGGAGACGGATGTTCAGGATGCAAGTCGTCCGATCCAGGGGGAGGAAATCAAGGCGGCGAAGGAAGGTGGCATCGAGTACCTTGAACTGCCGATTGCTTATGATGCCTTAACGGTGGTGGTGAATTCTAAAAACGACTGGATGGAGACGATTCAGGTCTCCGAGTTAAAGAAAATCTGGGAGCCCGAGGCGCAAGGAAAAATCATCAAGTGGAATCAGATTCGTCCTGAGTGGCCTGACAAAGAGATTAAGTTGTATGGGGCGGGTTCAGACTCGGGCACATTCGATTATTTTACCGAGGCGATTAATGGGAAAAGTAAGGCGAGCCGCGGAGATTACACTGCCAGTGAGGATGATAACGTCTTGGTTCAAGGGGTAGAGGGGGACAAGCACGCTTTGGGTTACATGGGGTTTGCTTATTATGAAGCGCATCAAAAACGGCTGAAAGCCCTAGGGATAGAGTGGGATGCGAAGGGAAAATCTCCCGTGAAGCCTTCCGAGGGAACAGTGCTGGCGGGGACCTATAACCCTCTTTCGCGCCCCTTGTTTATTTATGTGAATGTGAAATCATTGGAGAAGCCTGAAGTGAAAAAGTTTGTGGAATTTTATTTAGCGAATGTGGCCCGGTTGGCTAAGGAAGTGAAATATATCCCACTGCCCGATTCGGCGTACACCGCGGTACGGGAGAGGCTGGCGAAGTTACAAAAGGGAACTGCTTTTGTGGGACATGCGGAGATGGCGATCCCGATTGCAGAAATTCTCAAGCGGACACCAACTCCCTAATTTCTTATGGGGACGCTTCCTGCAAACTCGCGGCGCCTGGATAAGTGGGTGGAGGGGGGGATGGTCTGGGTGCTCCGTTTCAGCGGTTGGGCCTCGGTTTTGGTCACGTTTGGGATCGTGGTGACATTGGTGACGGAGTCTGCCCCCTTTTTCGGCCATGTTCCGTTTCGGCGGCTTTTTACCGATACGATGTGGACCCCTCTTTTCGCGGAGCCTCAGTATGGAATTGGGGCGTTGTTGGCGGGGACGTTGGTGACAACGGGGGTGGCGCTGTGCGTAGCAATTCCTCTGGGAACACTGCTGGCGATTTACCTAAGTGAATTCGCGGAGCCGCGATTCCGTGAGGTGGTCAAGCCGATGTTGGAGTTGCTGAGTGCAGTTCCCACGGTGGTTTATGGTTATTTTGCGTTGCTGACGTTGACCCCGCTTTTACAAAAGATTTATCCCGATCTGCCCCAATTTTCCATGCTGAGCGCGGGGTTGATTATGGGAATCATGATCATTCCCTACGTGACCTCCTTGGGAGAGGATTCGATGCGGAGTGTGCCGATGTTGTTGCGTGAGGGGGCCTTTGCGTTGGGGGATGGAAAGCTGGGAGTGGCGTTACGGGTGGTTTTTCCAGGAGCTTTTTCTGGATTGGCCTCGGCTTATGTTTTGGCGATTTCGAGAGCGGTAGGGGAAACGATGATTGTGGCGATTGCAGCGGGGCTGCAACCACGCTTCACCTTAAACCCGCTCGAATCCGCAGCGACGGTCACGGCTTTTATCGTACAAGTCAGCCTAGGGGATTTGCCTCACGGGAGCATCGGCTACCAGTCGATTTTCGCGGCGGGTGCGGTGCTTTTTCTGATGACTTTAGGATTTAATTTGGCGGGTCATGCTCTCCGTCGGAGATTTCATCGTGCTTCCTAGTCAAAATTTACGAAAACAGGAGGCAAGGGCTTCAAGGCGGAGGTCGATTGATCGATGGTTTGGAAGAATCGGTTTACTTTCTACGATAGGAACACTGGGGGTGTTGGCGATTTTGCTTTTGAATTTGGCGGCGAGTGGTTTAGCGAGGATTGATTGGCAGTTTCTCCTCTCCTTTCCTTCCCGGAGAGCGGCCGAAGCGGGTATTCTTTCAGCTTGGGTCGGGACCATTTTACTGATGATCGTGACCGCGTCGGTTGCGGTGCCCTTGGGAGTCGCTGCGGGCATTTATTTGGAGGAGTACGCCGCGAAAAACAAGTGGACTGATTTTATCGAGATCAATATTGCCAATTTGGCAGGGGTGCCATCGATCTTATACGGGTTGATGGCGTTGGGACTCTTTGTCTACCAATTTCGGTTTGGACAGAGTGTCTTGGCGGGCGGTTTGGCGCTCGCCTGTCTCGTTCTACCCATTGTGATCGTGGCGACGCGCGAGGCGTTGCGAACGATTCCCGCAGCGATTCGGGAAGCAGCCTTCGCACTGGGGGCGACACGTTGGCAGGCGGTTTGGCACCATCTCTTGCCTTATTCCACGGGGGGGATTGCGACGGGGGTTATTCTGGCGATGTCGCGAGCGATCGGTGAGAGTGCGCCCTTAATTACGATTGGGGCCCTTACTTTCATTGCGTTTCTGCCTCCTGCGCCGATTCTGGCGCAGGCACCTTTTATGTCTTTCGATTGGCTTTTCTCCCCATTTACGGCGTTACCCATCCAGATGTTTAACTGGGTTTCTCGTCCTGGGGAGGAGTTTCAGTCGAATGCAGCGGCAGCGGGATTATTCTTAATGTTGATTACCTTGGGTATGAATGGGGTTGCGATCTTGCTCCGGAAGCATGCCCAGAGGAACATCAAGTGGTGAATCCTATCCCTGCAGTTCAAGTCTCAGGCGAGAAAGATATTGCTGGGGTAGAGGTGAAGCCTGAGGTGAAAGTTGAAATTCAGAACCTGAGTTTCTTTTATGGAAGGAATCAGGTCTTGCGCAATGTGAGTCTGGATGTCCCGGCGTATCAGGTGACGGCGATGATTGGGCCTTCAGGGTGTGGCAAGACGACCTTGCTGCGTTGTTTAAATCGGATGCATGACCTCTATCCAGGGAATCGGTATGAAGGTTCAGTCCGTCTGCATCCAGGAGGAACCGATATTCTTGGTCCGGGGATGGATCCGATTCGAGTACGGATGCGGTTTGGGATGGTTTTTCAAAAGCCGAATCCTTTTCCCAAGAGTATCTATGAAAACGTGGCCTATGGACTGAGGCTACAAGGGATGAACAAGCGGAGGGATCTGGACGAGCGGGTGGAAAAGGCGCTACGGGAATCGGCTCTTTGGGATGAGGTGAAGAGTCGCTTACACCAATTGGCACACAATCTATCGGGTGGGCAGCAGCAGCGATTGTGCATTGCTCGGGCGATTGCGACTGATCCTGACGTGGTTTTGTTTGATGAACCAACGAGCGCACTCGATCCGATCGCGACTTCGAAAATTGAAGAGTTAATTGTGGAAATGAAGAAGCGGGTGACGGTGATTATCGTGACCCACAATTTACAGCAGGCGGGTCGAATTTCGGATCGGACAGCGTTCATGTATTTGGGGGAGTTGATCGAATTTGGAGAGACCAACCGGATGTTTACCAATCCCGCCAAGCCACAAACGGAGGATTATATTTCTGGAAGATTTGGATAAGAAGTGGGGGTTCGGTTGACATTCGTCTGCTACGATAAAGGATTACAAGAATGAACGAACCAACCATGGAGCCGAACGAAGATCGGTTGGAAAGGGTGCGGAGTTATTTTCGTGGGGATTTACTGATTTTGCGGGAAGCGTTATTGCGGATGGCCAGTTTGGCGCACACCAATCTAAGTATTGCGTTGGAGTCCTTAGTGGAGAGGGATCCGGTGAAAGCGCAGAAGGCGATTACCGACGATCAGGAGATCGATCGACTAGAAGTGGAGATCGACGAGATGGTGGCTGGCTTTATGGCCACGCAAGCGCCGATGGCTTTGGCCTGTCGGCTGATGTTGGCGGCTTCGAAACTTTGTAATGATCTGGAGCGAATCGGGGATCAAGCGGTATCGATTGCGCGGCGCAGCATCATTTTGACGGAGGAACCTCCCTTGAAGCCCCTTTTAGATATTCCTCGGATGGGGGCAAAGGTGTTGGACATGATTCGGATGGCCACGGACACTTTTGTGGAGATTACCCCCGAAAAGTGTGCGGAAATTATTAAGATGGATGTCCGGGTGGATGAGATTAATCGTCAACTCGAGAGGGAGTTGACGAGCTTCATGATAGAGGATCCTAAAACGATTACGCGGGCATTGAATCTAATGTTGGTGGCACGTTTTTTTGAGCGGGCGGCGGATCATGCTAAGAATATCGCGGAACAGGTTTACTATTTGTACACGGGGAATGACATCCGGCACGAAGCGGAGTTGAACAAGATTTAATAGAGCACGGCTGGAGTTGGGCTTTCTAGGTTTCCTGAAGGACCGAAGCTACGTCTTGGCGGATTTGATCGGCGAGGGCAGTCGGGCTGGAGAATTTCTGTTCCCCACGGATCCATCGATGAAATTCTAAGTCCATTTCTTGTCCGCTAAGGTTTCCGTTGAAGGTAGGGAGGTGAGCTTCTATTTTGCGCTGGTGTCGTTCAAAGGTTGGGCCGGTGCCGAGGTTGATAGCTGCGGGGTGGAAAGTGCCGTTGGCGAGGCAAGCTCGTCCTGCGTAGACACCATCGGGGGGGAGGCACTCATCCTCGGTGGCGAGATTTGCGGTAGGAAAGCCAAGACCATGTCCTCGACCATCTCCTGATACGATTTGGCCAAGAATAGTAAAGGGGCGACCCAGCATGGCGGAGGCATCGATCAGTTTGCCATCGCGGATGGCGGTACGGATTCGGCTGCTGCTGATTCTTTCGTTTTGGTAGAGGACGGGTGGTGGGTTATCGAGAACTGCGCCTTGTTTTTTGCACCAAGCGGAGAGCATGGTGACATCGCCTGAACGGTCGCGGCCAAAGCGCCAGTTGGGACCGACAGAAATCGTTTGTAAGGCAGGAAAAGAGGCGGAGATTTCTTGGAGAAAAGCCGAGGGCTCTTGGAGGGAACGTGGACGATCGAAGGGGAGAGCGATGGTCAGTCCGATCCCCCAGCGAGTGAGGACGCGGAGTTTGTGTGGGAGTCCGGTGATTAAGGCGGGGTGTTTCTCGGGGTGAAGGACGGAGAGAGGGTGATCGCGAAAAGTAAGCACAGCGGTGGCGGCAGGTGGATGGGGAAAGTTCTCACCGAGGATGACTCGGCGGTGGCCAAGATGGAGACCGTCAAAAAATCCGAGGGCGAGGTGCCGAAGGAGATCTCCCTTTGGGGAGGGGGTCAGCGAATCGACCTGCTTCACGTACGGCGGATGCGAGAAATTTCGGGGAGCGAGATGAGATGCCGTGCGAGGTAATCGGCTCCCTCGGCGACTTCGAGGTCGGCCCAGCGAACGGCTTTGGAGAGTTCGAAGTTACCTGAGCGGGTACGGATGAGAGCGGACATATGGCCCCCGCAACCGAAGAGAGCGCCGAGGTCGTGGCAATAGGTGCGGACATAGAATCCTTTGGTGCAGTGAATGCGGAAGCGGACGCAGGGCATGGCGATTTCGAGGATTTCGCATTTGTCGATGCGGACGCGGCGTGGGGGGCGTTCGACTGTTTTGCCCTCGCGAGCGAGTTTATAGAGAGGGACGCCGTCTTTTTTGATAGCCGAAACCATGGGGGGAATCTGTTCAAACTCGCCGGTAAACTTTTGGAAGGCGGCTTCGATGGTGGCGGGATCTAAGTCGGGGACAGGTTTGGATTCGAGAATTTTGCCTTGGGCATCTTGGGTATCGGTGGACTCTCCTAATTTGAGAGTGCCTTCGTACACTTTGTCTTCGCTCATGAGGAGGTCTTGTACGCGGGTGGCCCGACCGACGACGAGCATGAGGAGGCCGGTGGCGATGGGATCGAGTGTGCCGCAGTGGCCTACTTTGCGCTGATTGAAGCGACGCCGAACGAAGTCGACGATATCGTGGGATGTTTTGCCGGGAGGTTTATCGGCGAGAAGGAGGCCGTCGAGTTGGGGGGTCATAGAAATTGGATTGGAACCAAAGATTGAGTTCGAGAGTGGGAAGAATTAGGCAGAATAGCAAGGATAGGGATGGGGGCGGGCGGTTGGTTAAGATTGCAGGTTGGAGATGGCTTTACTGATGGCATCGAGGACGAGCTGGCGATTTTTTTCGGCGTCCTTGGAGAGGCGGATTCCAGCAGCGGCTTTATGGCCGCCTCCGCCAAAGGAGGAGGCGATACCGTTTACGTCTATCTTGCCCTTACTCCGCAGGGACACCCGTAAACCGCCATCACTGGTGAATTCAAAAAGCGATCCAACCTCAACTCCTTGAATAGAAGCTACTTCCTCAATAATTCCCTCGGTGTCCTCAGTTTTTGCGCCACTTTTTGCGTAAAACTCTGGCAAAATCGTAAGAAAAGCAGATTTATTATCATCCTTTAATGTTAAAGTATTAGAAACTAAGCGCTTTAGGGCGTGCCGTTCGTGGGTAATGGAAAGATAGCACTGCTTGGCGATTTCGGATGGGTCGGCTCCGAGTTCGACTAATTTTGCAGCGGTATGAAGGGTTTGAGCGCTGGTTCCTCGGTAGCGGAACGAGCCGGTATCGGTGGTGAGGCCGGTGAAGAGGCAGGTGGCGGCTGCGGGGGTGATTTTCCACTTTGCGATCTGGAAAAGTTCAAAGAGGACTCCTGTGGTGGAAGGGATATCGGCGATGATGAGGTTGTGTTTTCCGTATCCTGGGTTGCTGATGTGGTGGTCTATGACGATATCTACGGGGCGGGTCCACGAGATGGTCTTTTGGCCTAATCGTTCTCGAGTGGAGGTGTCGAGAGCGATGAAGCAGTCGGTGTTACTGGGGAGGGAAGCGGGAAGATCCTGGACAAGTTCGCTCCCTGGGAGGAACTGGTACATGGAGATAATGCCTCCCTCGACAAAAACTTGGGGTTGGGCTCCCCGTTCTCGGAGGGTGTGGGCTAGGCCAAGAATACTGCCGAAGGCATCTCCGTCTGGCCGAAGATGTGCAAGAATTGCAGGGTGTTTTGCCTCACCGATTTGGGCGATAATTTTTTGGGCTAGGGAAAGGTCCACTCTCGAATGGTAAAAAGTGGAGGAAGGGAAGTCGAGGCATGTCGAAGACGAACTTGCGAGAGGAGGAGTACGCTTGTATTCTTATGTGATGAAAGTTTTACTCTTGGCTCCGCTTTTTCTGGCGGGATGGTTGCTGAGCGCAACTAGCGCTTTGGGTTGTCCGACGTGTAAAGACAGCTTCACGAAAGAGGATAGTGCGAATGGGACGAAGATTGTTTCGAAGGGGTTAAACTCTACCGGACTGGGTTTCGGTTGGAGCGTACTCTTTATGTTGGCGGCACCGGCTTCGGTTGCTAGTGGGCTGGTGTGGTTGGTGGTGAAGAATGGTCGAGATGCAGGCGAGGACAGCGCTTCCTAAGGTTGGTGGCGGGTCTTGGCTATGACCCTGCGGGAATTTCTTAAACTGACGGCTCCGGTGAAAGGAGCGGTGCGGGCGCAGCTTATTTCTCGGCGCGAGCAGGCGGCTCGGAATGGGAAGCCCTTTTTGCGGGTGGAGATCGCGGATGAGACGGACCGGGTGGGGCTGAATCTTTTTTCGGGCACGCCCGCATTTACTTTTTTTAGTTCTGCGGATGTCCGGACGTGCTTGGAGCTGACCGGAGTATTTGGGCCAAGCGATTATGGGCCGAATGTCGATAGTCCCTCTGCAAGAAAGTTGAATGCTACGGAGGAGGAGGAATTTTTTCTTGGGGGAGAAGAGAGGCGGGCTCAGCTGGAGAAGTACGGCCAAGAGATCTTGGCGGTAGTCGAAGGTATGGAAGATCCGCGTTTACGATGGATCTGCAATCGGGCGTTGGAGAAGTATCCGGAGAAGTGGCGAAGAGCGGCGGCCGCACGAAAGAATCATCACGCGAGGCGAGGTGGACTATTGGATCACACGGCGCAGATGTTGCGAGTGGCAAAGGCGTTGGCTCCGCTCTATACGGAGGTAGATAATGATTTACTCTGTGCGGGGGTGATTTTTCACGACATAGGAAAGCTTTGGGAGAACGACACAGGAGAGAAAGGATTTGCTAGTGTGCCGAGTCGTCGCGGGGAGTTGCTGGGTCATATTTCTTTGGGAATTGAAGTGGCGAATGCGCTTTGGCGGGAGGGGGAAGCGGCGGAGGGAGCGAGTTGGGGGGAATTGCAACCCGCCTCGGAGGAGGTGAGGGATCATCTGTTGCATCTAATTGCTTCGCACCATGGAACGAAGGAGTTTGGGTCGCCGGTGGCGCCGAAGACGCCGGAAGCCTTTCTCTTGCACCACATTGATAATATCGACGCAAAGATGGAGATGTTGCGGTTGAGTTATGCGCGGGCGAAAGAAGAGGGGACGGGATTATTGGAGGCGCACCGACCTTTGGAGGGTCCGCTCCCTTGGCCGATAAGCGGCAGGGTGATTGCACCAGGAGATTTCATGGATACGGAGGATGGGGTGTAATGAAAAAACTTGTCCTTGTTTTTGTGGCTTCGGCGTTAGGTTCTTCGTTGATGGCGAGTGAATCTGCGTATCCAATGACGGGGGCGGGAGTATGCGAGATCAAGACGTTGCCCGCTGGAGTGATTTTGCAAGCTCGTAGCACAGGGGACTACTTTTCGGAAAACAATGGGCTTTTCCGTCGGCTGTTTCAGACAATTCAGCAAAACAAGGTTCCGATGACGACCCCCGTGGAGGCGGGAATGAGGCCTGGCACGATGATTTTTTATCTCGATCCAGAATCAGCCAAGCGCGGTGATTTGCAAATGGTGGATGGAGTGACGAGGAAGCGGGTGGGCGAGAGGGTGGTGGCGTCGATTGGGATTCGAGGCGGATATTCGAAGGAGAGTTTTGAGAAGCATGCGCAAAAGTTACGGGAATGGCTGAAAAGTCAGCCAAAGTATCAGGCGGTGGGGGAGGCCTATGCGGTGTACTGGAATAGTCCGTTTACGATCTGGTTTTTAAAGAGGGCGGAGGTTCATTTGCCGGTTCAGGAAAAATAAGGGATTCGTCTAAGAATATTTTTTAAGCGCTAGACGGACGGCGATTTCTGCGGACAGGAGAACGAGGGGGAGGCCACCTCCTGGGTGGGTGGTGCCGCCGACGAAATAGAGATTGGGCAGCAGGGGAGAGCGGATAGGTGGACGAAGAAAGGATTGGAGCGGGCCGTGCGAGGCCCAACCGTAGAGCGCGCCACCCACGGCACCATCGCGAGATTGGAAGTCGGCAGGGGAGAGAAACTCTTGGTGGACGATCTTGGACTTAAGATTGGGGAGGAATTTGTTCTCAAGAATCTGGACAATGCGGTCGGCGTAGCCGGGGCCCTCTTGGGTCCAATCGATGGAGGTGGTGTTGGAAGGCGCATTGACGAGGAGGAAATAGTTGTCGTGATCGGCGGGGGCATCGGAGGGTTGGGAGCGGGCGCTAAGGCAAAGGTAGATCGTGGGATTTTCGGCAGGACGTTTTTCGCGGAAGAGTTGTTTGAATTCGAGAGGGTAGTTATCAGAAAAGAAGATGTTGTGGTGAGCGAGAGAGGGATCCTTGCCTTTGACGCCGAGGAGGACGACGAATCCGGAGATAGAGCGGGTGGGGCGACTCATCTGGGCAGCGGTCTGGGGGGCACGGGGATGGCGGATGAGTTTTTGGTAAGCTGCGAGGACGTCCCCGTTGTGAAAGATGAGATCAGTGAGGATTCGTTTGCCTGAGGTGAGGGTGACGCCGGCGGAGTCGATGGATTGAGCTTCGGCAGATGTTTGGATTTCGATGCCGCGCTTGGTGGCTAAGGCGAGGAGAGAATCGGCAAGGGTACGGATTCCTTCTTGGATGAACCATCCGCCGTATTTGGCTTGAACGTAGGGGATGACGGCGAAAGTGGCGGGAGTGAGTTCGGGGTCGCTTCCGTTGTAGGTGGCGAAGCGTTGAAGAAACTGTTGAAGGTGGGGATCGCGATAGAAGCGGCGCGAGGCGGCAGCGAGAGATTGAAAAGGGCTCATGCCAGGCAGGAAGCGAAGAAGAGGCAGGAGGGCGGGGTTGAAAATCTTCCGAAAGATTTCGGAGGGATCGCTTTCGAGAAAGGCGGTGGCGGAGAGTTGATAGAGGCCTTGGGCGTGGCGGAGGAGACGGGCGGAGTCGGGTCGGGACCAAAAAAATTCGTTTTCGTCAAACTGATAGCCGTCGGCCCAACGGTAGCGGCAAGTGGGGGAAAGGGGTTGGAGGGTAATGAAATTGGCACGGTCTTCGCCGAGATCGGTGAAGAGGCGATCAAGAATGTGGGGCATGGTGAAAAGGGAAGGGCCGAGGTCCCAGCGGAATCCGTGGGAGCGTCGTTCGGCGATCTTGCCTCCGACGGTGGGGTTCTTTTCAAGAAGAGTGACGCGGGCACCGGCTTGTTGCAGGCGGAGGGCGGTAGCAAGCCCGCCGAGACCTGCACCGATGACGACGGCGGACTTACCGGTTAAAGGAGTTTTCATGGGTGGTGTTTTTGCCAAAGGAAAAGGAGGCAGGTGGAGAAGTCTTGGGGTTGGCGGATAATGAGCTGATCGATTTCTTGTGGGGAGAAAAAGGTGAGGCCAGCCACTTCTTGGGGGTCGGGGGTAAAGGGGCCTGAGTGGATGGCGCGGTAAAGCCAGACAAACTCTTGATCGGTTTCGGAACAGGCGGAGATGTAGTGAAGGCGGGTGAGGGCAAGGCAGGAGGAGGTGGGGATGCCAATCTCTTCGGGGATTTCGCGGTGCATAGCGGTGTCGTAGGTTTCCCCTGCATTAACATGACCACTGACACTAGAGGTCCAGCGACCAGGTTCGCGATCTTTGTGGGCGGAGCGGCGTTGGAGGAG
>CAMCDO010000027.1 GCA_945873585.1 Verrucomicrobia subdivision 6 bacterium
CAAAAGCCGCTCCGCCGTCTTTTCCGCAAACTCCTCAATCCCAGGACTGCCCGCATCCTGCACAATGTGTTCGACCTTCACCCCCTGCTGATCCGCCACCGAAGCAATACAGCACCCCAAATAATCGAGTTGCTTAAAGCTTGGGGTGATAATAGTGAAATCCATTCTCGTGTTTAAATGTTCGATGAACTGAATGTATGAACGTTAACGCCGAAGTTGCCGACTTAAATCCACTTCTTCTTTCTTCTTTCGCTTAATCCACATAGATTTAAAGGAATGCGACATTTATCGGCTCTCTTTTTGTTTTTTCTCTTTTTACTCCTCCAAATCAGCCAGGCCAACCCCCCCGTCGTTCTTCCTTTCACCCCAGATTACGACGGGGATTACGACCTGTTCGGTGGCGAAAACTACATGACCAACGACGACAACCTGATGCTCGAATCCCTGACCGCCTCCCACGGAATGTCCCTCCTCAAGAAAACTCAAACCGCCATGACCAATCTCAAGCGTCTCACCGATCCTCTCCTCCTCGCCAAGCTCCATGCCCCCGCTGAAATGCAGCGACAGCTCTATCTAATCCTCTACTGGCTGGGTGAAGCCGATATGGCCAATGCCGACGTCCAAGAGGTCCTCCAAGAAATCTCCCGTCGCGGCCAACCCCAAGCCACCCCCGCCGACGCCACCATGGCCGAAGTCCTTCTCTTCAATTTTCATACCGCTCGCCACCTCGGAGTCCTCGGTTTCCCTGGCCTAGTCAAACTCGCCCAAGCCCTCCCCCCCATCATCACAGAAAACGATAACAATGATCAAAATCGCCTCGCCTTCTCCATTCCTATCCTTCCCGCCGCCCAATTTCCCTCCATCTCCCACCAGCTTTTTAACTACGAAATCTTCGATGGTTCCCTGCCCCGCGCCTCCTCCACCGCTCTCAACTCCAGCCAAATCGAATTCGCCAAAAAACTGATCTCTCGCGGCCTCCTTCCCGCCGACGCTTTAAAGGCGCGCTAAGTCCACACTTTACAAGTCCTCACTCCTTAATCCGCTGCCCTCAAGAATACTTTTCAACGTCCCAATCGGAATCGATTTCGATCCATGAAAAGGAACAATGACCTATCGCCCGTCTTTGTTTTGCCATTTCTGATGACTGCCTGATTGGTCGATCTGCTGAAACCCGTGCTTTCGCAAAGCCCGGCCCACTTCTTTCACGTTGCGAACGGGAAATCTTCGGCTCAAGGAACGGAAAGTTCCAAAATCCTCGCCCGACTTGGAAACTTTATCTTGGAAGGCTTCAGCCACAGCGCGAGCGCTTCCCGGGCATTTTCTACCGCCTCCGCCTCCGTGTCGCCCGCACTGGCACAACCCGGAACCTCAGGAAAAACTGCCGACCAGCGATCTGTTAACTTATCTTTTTCCACTACGACCCTAAACTTCATAGCCTTACTTTAATACCTACACCCCTTTAGCAACCCACATCGTCAACTTCTCACAACCCCCAAAATCCCACCTTTTCGATCCCCTTAAAATTCCATGCCTGACCTCAAGACAATCATCCTACGCCTCATAAGAAAACATTCCATGAAGTGTCATCTTGTTTCATCATCCCCGCATGACCCCTCTTCCTGACGCCTACGAAAAACTCCGCGCCCGCGGAAAAGATCTCGCCCTCCTTGGCGCCACTGGCGGCTTGCTCGGATGGGATCAGGAAACCCTCCTTCCACCCAAAGGCCACTCCTTTCGCGCCGAACAGTCCGCCCTCATCGCTGGCATCTCCCACCGCCTCGCTACCCACCACGACATCGCGGGCTGGCTCGGTGAGTGCGAAAACGTATCCCTTCCTCCTCTCTCTCCCGAAGCTGCTGCCATCGCCCGCTGGCGCCACGACTACCACCGTGCGACTCGTATCCCCGCCGAACTCGTCGAAGAAAACGAACTCGCCATCGGCCTATCCCGTTCTGCTTGGGTAGATGCCCGCAAAAACTCCGATTTTGCATCCTTTGCGCCTCACCTCGAAAAGCTCCTCTCCCTTTCCAGACAAATGGCCGATCTCTGGGGCTATGCCGACCAACCCTACGACGCGCTCCTTGAAGGCTACGAACCAGGATGGCTCACCCGAGACGTCACCACTCTTTTCGCCAAACTTCGTCCCCGCCTTGTCACTATCGCCGAAAAAGCATTCTCTCTTCCCACCCCTCCCTCCCGCAAAAATCTGCGCGGCCACTACCCCCGCACCAAACAAGAAAAGTTTCTCCACTCCCTCCTCCCAAAAATCGGTTTCGACGTCTCCGCTGGTCGTCTCGACTCCAGTACCCACCCCTTCTGCTCTGGACTCGGACCTGGCGATACCCGGATGACCACCCGCTACGATGATTCCGATTTCATGGTCTCCCTCTACGGTGTCCTCCACGAGGCTGGCCACGGACTCTACGACCAAGGCCTACCCGAATCCCAACTCGGCACTCCCCTCGGCCAAGCCGCCTCCCTCGGTATCCATGAATCCCAATCCCGCCTTTGGGAAAATCGAATTGGCCGAGCTCGCTCTTTTTGGAAAACCTGGTGGCCCGACCTCATCCAAGCCTTCCCCGATCTATCCCGTCACAACCACGAGGCCTGCTGGCGTGCCTCCAATGCTGTCGAGCGCTCCTTCATCCGCGTCGAAGCCGACGAGGTTACTTACGATCTCCACATCCTTCTCCGCTTTGAACTGGAAACCCAACTCCTTAAGGGTGATCTCGCCGTTCGCGACCTCCCCGCCGCTTGGAACGAACTCTTCGAAAAACTCCTCGGCCTTAAAGTCCCCGACGACGCCCATGGCTGCCTCCAAGACATCCACTGGTCCCTAGGTGGCTTCGGCTACTTCCCCACCTACACCCTGGGGAATCTGACCGCCTCCCAACTTTGGCAGGCCGCCAATCGAGACCTTCCCTCTCTCACCTCCTCAATAGACAACCGCGACTATCAACCCCTCCTCCGCTGGCTCCGTGAAAAAGTCCACGCCCAAGGCCGCCGCTATCCCGCCTCCGAACTTGTCCAGCGTGCCACAGGCAAAGCTCTCGATCCCGAAGCGCACCTCTCCGTACTTGAATCCAAGGTCAAGGAGCTCGGCTCATGATCGCCCCCGAGAAAATCAGCCTCATTATCAGTACCTACAATCACGTCCGCCCCCTGGAGCTTTGTCTCGCTGGATTTCGCAAACAGACCACTCCTCCCAAAGAAATTATCATCGCCGACGACGGCTCCACCTCCCCCACCCGAGATCTTATCGCCCGCCTCGCCCCCTCCCTCCCTTGTCCCGTCCGCCACCTCTGGCACGATGATCTTGGATTTCGAAAAAATGTTATTCTAAATCGAGCCCTCTCCACCGCCCTCGGCGATTATCTCGTTCTGACCGATGCCGACTGTATTCCACACCCCAAGTTTATTGCAGATCATGCCTCGCTCGCCGAAAAAGGGTTCTGGGTTCAAGGGCGCCGCTCCTACCTATCCTCCACTTTCTCCAACACTCTCCTTCCCACCGATTCGATTCACCCTCTCCCTCTCCTTTTATCGGGACAATTAAGCGGTGCGGCCAAAGCCTTTCGTCTTCCACTGCCCATCATTCGTCGCAACCAAGGGCAACGCGGAATCATTGGTTGTAACATGGCCATGTGGCGGGACGATCTTCTCTCCATCAACGGCTGGGACGAAGAGTACGAAGGCTGGGGTCTCGGTGAGGATTCCGACGTCGGTTCCCGCCTCTACCATCTCGGTCGCCCAAGAAAATTTGTTTACGGCCGCGCCATTCTTTATCACCTGCACCACCCGATTCTAAGTCGAGATCACCTCCCAAAGTCCAAATCTCGTTTGGAAGAAACTCTCCGTACAAAAAAGATCCGCTGTACCCGAGGAGTCGACTCCACTCGCAAGTAGCTCCCGCCCTTTCGGAATTATCCGCGCTTCTTGGCTCGGCCAAAGAACCTGGCCTCGGCCGCCATGGCCGCACCAACGATTCCCGCTTCGTTATGAAGTTTTGCTGGAACAACCCTAGCTCGCACCCCATCCGAAGCGCGCGGCAACCACTTTTCCGACCGCTTACTTACCCCTCCCCCGACGATGATTAGATCTGGATTGATCAATCGATCCACCTGCTGAAGATACTCCCTAACTTTCCGTGCCCATTTTTTCCATCCCCAGTTATGGTCGGTTCGGGCTTTCGCACTGGCCATTTTTTCTGCATCCCTGCCTCGCAAGGTTACGTGACCTAACTCGGTATTGGGCACGAGAATCCCCTGAACGAAAAGAGCACTCCCGATGCCCGTCCCTAAGGTAATCATCACCACCGTTCCCACCTCTTTTTTTCCTGCACCGTGCCGCATTTCCGCCATCCCTGCCGCATCCGCATCGTTGATTACCGCAAAAGGCAACCTTGTCCCTTTCTTAAATATTTTCTCCGCATTTTTGCCCAGCCAACTGGACGACAGATGGGTTGCTGAACCGACGACCCCTGAACAAATGACTCCAGGAAAGCCCGCCCCTGCAGGGCCTTTGTACTGAAAGTGCTGCGCAATTTTAGCGATAGTCTTTGCCACATTCGCAGGAGTGGCCAGTTGTGGAGTTGGTAGGTGATATGGATCCCCCAAGAGATTAGCCCCAGGAAACTCCACCAACGCCCCCTTGATCCCCGTCCCCCCTATGTCGACCCCTAAAATCGTCCTCATCCGTAAAAGCATGTCCTAACCCCTTCCCGCGCAACACCCCCATTTTGTGCCAGACACGTGTCTGGCACCGAAGAATTGCCCACAGACAATTCATTTTAGGCTGGGAACAATCTTTTCCTGTCTCTTGTGCTTTTTCATAACCGTGCAAGCTTCAACTCAACGAATGGATATTCCAATCAAACTGCAGGAAGAACTAGAAGGCTACTGCGGGCTGGGGATGTACGACGAAGCTCTTCGCCGGATCGATCAACTCAGCGCCAAGGGCGATCCCACACTTTCCCTCACCTTCCTGCGCGCCCGCATCCTTCGTGCCGCAGGTCGCTTTGTCGAACTTCGTAAGTCCGCAGAAAAACTTCACCGCCAACGCCCCGAAGAACCAGAAGCTTGGGTTTCTCTGGCCGACGCCGTCCGCCACCAAGATTCACTCCAGCAGGGTCGTACTATTCTTCTCGAGGCCGAACAAAAGTTTCCCGAGAACTCCCATATCAAATTTCAGCTCGGCTGCTATCACTGCCAGCTCCGCGATCTCGAAAAGGCGCGCTCCTACGTCCAAGCCGCCATCCGCATCGACCATAGCTGGGCAGATGCGGCCAAAGCTGACGCCGATCTCGCCCCACTACGCGAAAAGATCTGAAAAACCTTCGCCGCTTCCAAGGTCAGTTTCCTTTGCTGCTGCTTGGTTCGCTCGCCATCTTGGGCGGTTGTGATTTCCTCCGCTCGAAGCCAGGTCTTCAAGCACAGGCAGGGATTCCTCTCGCCGTGACCCTTCCCGCAAATTTTTCAACTGGATACCGCTGGGTTCTGGATCCACCCATGCAAACCGCCCAGATCCTCTCCGAATCCTATCAACCAGATTCCACCCCAGTTCCCGGCTCCCCTGGCCAACAAACCTTCCAAGTTGTTTTTTCACGGGAGGGCCGTTTTAACCTTAAGTTCGCCTACCGCCGACTTTGGGAACCTCCCTCCGTTCCTTCCGCCAAAACCACCAATCTCGTGATTCAGGTTGTTTCCACCAACAAAACCTCCTCCGTTCTAGAACAGCTCTTCCCTCCCCAAAATCCTCCCTCCCTCCTGCCTCAACCGGAAGAAGAAGCGCCACGCTCTCGTATGCCTCTCCGCACCACCCGCTAGCTTTTTCTTCTATCTTAATAGAGCGGCACAATATGCTCTGTACGAATCCAGCCCATATCATGATTGGGCAGCCGAATCTTACTCCAACCTAGAAAACTTTTTTCTAAATGCGCGATAGAACCTGGAGGATAAGCTTTCTCGGCTTGGGGCTCTAACTCCGACGGAATCGAGCGCAATGGCTCCACATCCACAATCATGACCGCCCCGCGATCAGCCAATTTGCCATAAACCCCTAAAGCCAATCCCGCCAGTAGTGCCATGACCGCTCCAACCAGAACAATCCCCGATCCTAGGCGAAAAAATAGCCTCCGATAAAAACCGTAATATCCAGAAGCCAACCAAAAGCCGCCTCCCAAAGCAGCCAGGGCGATTCCCGCCACCAAGATTGCTTGCCAGGCAAAAACACCCAGACGAGCGGTTAGCCCCGCCGTCCAGTTATCATCCCCCAAGCGATCGATTGCTGGATCAAGTTGGTCTGCCGCCCCAGCAAAAATACGCAAGTTCCACGCCACCGATTCTGTGGTGGGGGCTATCAGGTAGGCAGAAAGTCCGTGAGCTAACGCTCTCTCCTTATCACCCAGCTGATAGCTTGCTAAGGCTAAATTGTTCCGTGCAATTGGATCAGTAGGCTCGAGTCGAACTCTTTCCGACCAGATTTTCTCCGCGCCCTTAAAGTCAGCAACCCGGTACATTCCCACCGGATCAACCGCCTTTTCTTGAACGACTACCCTGTTCGTTTCCGCTGCCTCGATTTGCAATCCTCCTGCCAACAAGAGAAGGATGAAACTTCCCCAAGGTAGAACATTTCGTGGCCGCAAGGTTTCCCAGGTTTTTACTTTTGGCAGGTCAATCCGTTGAGCGAGGGCCATCGCTCTTGCCGACCAACTCTCCGCTAAAGTGCGGCCTCTTCCGTAAAGCGCCTCTTCCGATTCCATCCAGCATTTTTCCAGCTCGCTGCGGTCTTCCTCCAGCAGTGTGGGTCCTCCTTGAATAATGTCCTCCCAAGAAGGTGTCGCACCCTCAACCCCAAGAGTCCCCGCCACAGATTTTTGCCACACAAGTAGTGTGCGCTCCCGCAAACTATCATCCTCCGACGAAGCCCCAACACCCGCTGCAGATATTTTCCACAATTCCAACGACTCTTTTCGACTTCTTTCAGGATCAGTCAAAACCGCTCGTCTCTTTGCCCAAATCCACCAGACCCCCAGCAAAACTAACCACGGCACAATACTCAGCAGCTTGAGCCAGCCCGTCGCGATAGGCGAAAACCCCACCCCCGTCCCAACCAACGGATCCCTCGGCAAAGCAGGCGCTCCGTATTGCAGCGGCTGATTTGGGCGACCCGCTACTGCCGGCATCGGCTGTTTTCCTGACGGGGTGGAGGCAGGCGATGCCGCTCCTGGCGGCGTGGCAATCGAAAGGCCCGACGCCCCCTTCGTCACGAGAATCTTCGGAGGTTTGGCTTCGATCGTCTCGTAAGATTTTTTCTTGGGATCGAAATAAACGAATTTCACCGCCGGAAGTTCAAACTCTCCTGCGGAAATAGGAATCATCACCAGATCCTCCACAATTGCCCCCGTGAATATTTCTATTCCGTTAAACTCTCGGCGCAGCTTTGGTTGGATTGTCCGAATCTGGGTCGGCACTGTCCGCGAAGGGAGCTCCACCCCCGCGGGCCAGTTCCCTGTCCCGCGCAGAGTTAAAGTCCAGGTCACAGGCTCCCCTTCATTTACTTGCTCAGGAATCATCTTGGACTCCACCGTAAACTGTCCCACCGCACCCTTAAATCCAGCGGGGGCTCCTGCTGGCAATGGTTCTACGGGCAACAAGATTGGTTCACTGGCGACCTCTACTTCCTGCGAGGTCGGGGACGTGAAAAAGATAGAGCGCCCAGCTTGCCCTGTTTCGATATCCAGTTTTTGCCGAATGGTAGGCAAAGTAAAAGATCCTGCTTTTGAAATCATCGCTCGAGTATGAAATTGGAGCCCTTTGCTCCCTCCCGGCCCAATCTGTTGACCCCGATCCCACGCCTCCGCACTAAAATTCTGCACATCCCATAGGGGGGTTGTTTTCACTCGGCCGCTTCGATTCCCAATAATAAACACTCGGTAGTTCACATCAAAGATCTCCCCCGCATACGGATTGCGAGGCTCCGCCGAAGCCTCTGCCTGCGCTGCCCCTGCAGGCAAGGGGGTAGTCGGTGCCGCTGGAGTTTGCCCCGCCCCTGGCATAAAGCCGGGATTAAAGAACCCTGAATTGGGCTGGGCTTGGCGTCGAGTATTGGCAGTAGCACCCGTAGAATTGAGCGTGATGCCAGCAGTTTTAAATTTCCCCTTATCCGTGGTGATCTCCAGCGAGGGAATTGCCACTTTACCCTCCATCGTTGTCCTCACCGCATAGGTCAAAGTCGTCGAAGAGCTAGTCTGAAAATTAATCATCGAGAAGCTCTGCGCCCGCCCAGGTTGCCCCAGAACCTGGAGCCCACTGATCTCAGGAAGATTCACCGGCCCTGCAGGCTGACAATCTGTAAAAACCAGTTCGATCTGCGTCGGCTCATTCGGCGCAATGGGGCCTGGGTCGTTCCAAGCAACCGATTGCCCCCACCCCGCCCAAGGAGAGATCAGAACAAGAAGAGCCGATAACTGGAATGAAGTTCTCATCCGATTTTACCAGGGTTTCGCCGTCGAGGACGGGGACGGCCGCTGGTCCTTGGGCTGAAGCCTCTGCTGTAGGGCGGCGGGATTGTCCGATTGCCGGACCTGCTCTAATCGTGAAAGTGTTTCCTGCGTCATAGGGTCTCCCATCGTACCCATCTCTCTTTTACCAGATCCACCCCCAACCGCGCGCATCCCTGCTGGGGCCTTATCCTTCTTTTCTTTCGGATCCCCTTTGGCCATCGCTTCTTTTTTCTGTTCGCCCTTTTCCTTCTGTTCTTTTTCTTGGCCCATCCCGCCAAAGCCAGCCTTCTCGTCCTGGACTCCTTTCATATCCTGCTCCTGACCACGTTCACGCATCTGCCCCTCTTGATCCTTGCCTGAGCTGTAATCCTTTATCTGATTGGGATCCTTCTCTTTGCCCTTACCCTTTTCCTGCTTTTGCCCCCCCTGCTCTCCTTCTCCGGGCTCCTGCCCAGAATCCCCATCCTTGGCCTCACCCCCTTTGCCGTCCTTGCCTGGTGATGGCGGACCCTGAGAATCGCCTTTATCTTTCTCCCCGTCTCCTTCCTCTCCTCCCTTATCTTTTTCTTGGGACTTCTCTCCCTTTCCGCTCTTCTTTTCGGGCTTACCTTTTTCTTTTCCAGATTTTTTGTCCTTCTCTTCTTTATCCTTTTTTTTGTCCTTGGGAGATGATTTCTGCTCAGGAGGAGGCGGAGGTTGAAGGCTTTTTAACTCCTCCCGCAACTTCGGCCAGTCTGCAGCCTTCTTATCTATTTTTTCGCCCTCGTCCACTCCCGCCAAAGCATCCCCAATCATATTCCTCCATGGAGCCTGCGGATCCGGATTTCCCTCCTGCGGTAAAGTCATTTTCTGAACCGCCTCAGGACTCGACCCCAACTGGATCGTCTCCTTCGCCATTTGGGCATACTCTGGTGCCGCCTTTTTACTTTTTTCGGAAAGAGTCGCCACCGTGGTTTTTAATCCTACCGAGGGATCAACTCCCCCGCCTCCCCCCATCGGGCTCGTCGCCGCAACCCCAGCACCCACTGCAGCAACACCAGCTAACGCCAAAAAAATTACACACCTTCTCATGCTAGTATTTTCTTTCTCGCCTCGGTGGAAACAAGCTTGGTGGTTTTTTTATTCAGAGGCAACGGAATCGGCTCCCCGAAAGTAGTCACACCCATCGCCACCCGTCGACGCCCAGGTAAAGTCGGAATCTCGAACGCCAAACTCAGTGCCAATAGAAAAACCGCTGGGGCTAGCGCCCACTGAAATCTTTCCGCCTGCCGTGCCTCCCTTGTTTTGGCAAAATCTCCCGTCTTCCCCTGCTGCACCGTCTCGCTCAACAGCTCAGCCAGGTCCACCCAGTTGGCCGCCTCCCGGTAGGCTCCGCCTGTCTCCCGCGCTAACTCCTCGAGCGTGGCAGGCTCGAGCCGTGTCAAAACCGCCGCTCCCCGCCCATCCTTGACCACTCCGCCTTGAGGATCAGAAAGAAGAGATCCCGCCGCCGTCCCTACTCCCAAAGAAATAATCTTTACCCCTTTCTTTTTTAACTCCTCCAGTCCTGCTCGCCACTCTGGGTCATGGGCTTCCCCATCACTCAGCACAATAAGAAAGCGATCCGCTGCCGTGCTCTGGCCAAACGCTTCCCCCGCCACCCGCAACATTCCCGTGAAATCCGTCCCGGCTTGCGGAAGAAAAGAGGGATCGAGCCCAGGCAAAATATCCCGAAGCACCTCGTAGTCGGAACTCAAGGGCACCTGCAAAAAGGCGGTGCCCGCGAAACAGGCCAGACCCACCCGCTCTCCTTGCAACTCATCCAAAAGATTTCCAATGAGCAGTTTGGCCCGCGCCAATCGGGTCGGCTTCACATCATCTGCCAACATGCTGGCCGAGAGATCTAAAGCGATGAGGACCTCCCGCGACTGGTCAAAAACAGTTTCTTCGACGTTTCCCCACTGAGGCCGAGCCAAAGCAACCGCCACCAGCATCAGCCCTGCCCCCAACCAAGTTCCTCTCGGTCCTCGAGCTGCACCAGGTCGATCCACCACCGCTCGAACCCCAGCCCATCGTCTCATAATTTTGGGTAAGGAGAGCGGAGCCGATCTCCCCAACTTTCCTCGAAAAAGGGTCCAGGCAACCAAAGGCAAAACTGGTACAGCCACCAGAACCCATGGGTACTCCCAGTTCACTCCGAACAAATGGTTCATGTCGTCCTCCCCCACCTTCCAGGCCGCGCGAGAGCCAACCCGCCAAGAAACGCTAACGCTCCTGGCGCCGCCCAGACCACGTACCACTCGTCCGCATGAATCTGGGATTTTGCACTAAACTCGATCTGCTGTTTTTTATCAATGGCGGCAAAGGCGGCCTCTGCCGTGCCTAGATCCATCGCCCGAAAGAACTTCCCCCCAGTCAACTCAGCGATCCTTTGCAAGGTCCCTTCGTCCAGATCCGAAATCACCTGCCGATAGCCTAACTTGCGTCCCGCATTGTCGATCACGGGCATCGGCACTACCCCTTGTTGCCCCGCCCCGATGGTATAAACAGGAATCCCCTTCGCCCGAGCCAACTCCGCTGCTTGCATGGGGGCAAGCACTCCACTGTTGTTCGACCCGTCGGTCAGAAGAATGATGAAGGCTCCTTTTCTTTGGCCGTCTTTTTCCTTTTCGGTTTGCTCCAAACGCGAGACGGCCAACCCCAAGCCATCCCCTACCGCCGTGGCATCTTCCACCAACCCCACCCGCAGTCGCTGAATCTGTCTCGCCAGCCATTCGTGATCAAAGGTCAGCGGAGAAAGCGTGTAAGCCCGACCCCCATAAATCACCACCCCAATCCGATCGGTCGGCCGCTTCGATATAAAGGCCTCAATAATCGGTTGAATGGCTTCGAGCCGATTCATTCTGCCTTTCGGCCCTTCGTAATCCTCCGCCAACATGCTCGGCGAAAGATCGATCGCCAACATAATGTCGTACCCTTTTTGCCGAATCTGTTTTTTTTCTTCCAATTGCTGGGGACGCGCCAGCGCCACCACCAGCAACCCCAAACCTACTCCCGCTAAAATCGAAGGAAGCCGCCCTAGCGAAACAGCGGGAGCTCCCGCCCATCTGGCCACTCGCGGAATAACCAACACGGGCCTCGCTCGCCGTCCCCTCCACCAAACGGCCAAAGGAATTAAGAGTAGGGCCAGTAGCCACAGAGGATCCGCCAAAGTCCAACCTCCAGGCAACAGAGCAGGACTCATTTTCTTGCTCCTCTCATTCTGCGACGAAAGAAAGTCACTAACGGATCGAGAAGGTCTCCCTCCGTGCTTGCGGTTAATCTCTGAGTTGGACTAGGGAACCACTCTTGCCAGGCCGCCTCTCGCTCTGCCACCCAAGCGGCATGCCTCTCTTGGCTTTCGCGCGTTCCCATATCAAAAGCCATCACTTCGCCCGACTCTGGATCGACCGCTGGCAGAATTCCTAAGGACGGCAAATGGATGTCCCAAGGATCATCCACCCGCACCCCGATCATCTCATACCTTTTTCGTAGCGCCGCCCAGCCTGGCCCCACTGCCCGCGGAGGAAAATCTCCCAGCCACAAAACCACGCTGTGCTTGGGAAACGCGTGGAAGAAAAGTTTCCAGTCCAGCGAGGCCTCCATCCCATCTTCCAGCTTAGGAATCGGTGTTCCTAATAGTGTCGCCGCTGTCCTGACGATATTCACCCTCCCCCTGACGGGTTGCCGAACCTGATGCCCAGCAGGGGTGGCATGCCAAAATCCCACTCGATCTCGATTGCCCGCTGCAGTCAGTGCAAAAAGCCCCGCTAATTCAAGTAGCGCCTCCCGTTTCGTTCGGGTGCCCGAACCAAACTGCAGTGCTGGCGTATCCTCCATCAACAAAACGATGGTTAGTTCCCTCTCCTCAATAAACTTTTTCCGATAGAGTTCGCCTAGCCTCGCGGAAACATTCCAATCCACGTCCCGCACATCGTCCCCAAACTCGTATTTCACCACCTGATCAAACTCTCTTCCTCGCCCGCGAAAGGCGGAGCGATATTCCCCACCTAAAAAAGAGTCCGCTGCCATGCGCACACGCCACTCTAGTTTTCGCAAGAGAGCCAGCGGGGCTTTGCGAGCGACCTCTCCAGGCGCAACTGCCGTGCTCATCTTCGTCAGCTCCTTTTCTCCTCCTTACGCCCCTGTCGGCACCGGAACCCGCGCGAGAACCCCCTGGAGGATTTCGTCTGTAGAGGTTTCCTCCGCCTCAGCTTCATAGGTCAGCCCCACTCGGTGACGCAAGGAATCGAGGAAGATTTCTTGAACCACTTCTGGTGTGGCGTGATCCATTCCATGGAGCCAAGCAAGTGCCCGACTCGCTTGCACCAACGCGAGGGAGGCCCGAGGACTCGCCCCGTAAGAAAGAACTTTCGCGGCACTTCCCGCTGCTCCGTTATGGTTGGCCGCTGCTTCCCGTGTCGCACGGACAAGCGCCAACATGTAGGCCTGCAAGGGTGCGCTTAAATGCACCTCATCCACCTTCGCCCTGAGCGTGAGAAGCTCTTCTCCTGAAGAAACCGCCGACAACTTTGGTTGCATACTCAGTTGTCCCCATCGCTCCATCATTTTTCTCTCTTCGTGCTCGGAGGGATAGTCCACCAGAAGCTTAAAAAGAAACCGGTCAGTCTGAGCTTCAGGTAGCGGGTAGGTTCCCTCTTGCTCGAGCGGATTCTGCGTCGCCATGACCAGGAAGGGTTTGGGAAGAGGATGGGTTTGTCCTCCGATTGTCACCTGCCGTTCCTGCATCGCTTCCAACAGAGCACTTTGAACTTTAGCGGGAGCTCGATTAATTTCGTCCGCCAAGACTAGGTTGGCAAAAACCGGCCCTTGATGAACGCGAAAGGTTCCCTCTTTGGGCTGGAAAACCATCGTGCCGACCACGTCACTCGGCAAAAGATCTGGCGTAAACTGAATTCGTTCGAACTCTAATCCCATCGCCGCCCCAAGGCTTTTGATCAGAAGTGTTTTTGCTAACCCTGGCAATCCTTCGAGCAGCACATGGCCGTTCGCCAGAAGGGCGACCAAAAGCCTTTCGATGACCTCGTCCTGCCCAATAATCGATTTCTGCACTTCCTCCCGAATACGGGTGGCCCACTCTTGTCCTTTTGCCATAAACACAAATCCTCCTTTATCTTATCTTCCCTCAGCTTTTACAAAACTCAACTACCGCGGAGGCTCATTTAAAATGAGCCCTCTCGGCCTTATTTCTTTGTCACGACGACCGACCCTTTTTCGAATCGCTCCGCTCCCTGCCCCTCCGCTCCCGGGAAAACATGGACAATCTTCGACACGTCCTCCATCCAGGCCTGCCACGACCAGAGCGCAAGGGATGGAGGCAGGGGCAACTTCCCTAGCGTGGCTTCAATGCGATAAACATCATCCCCCTTCTCCGATCGGGTGAAGGTAAGTTCATGTCGCAGGGTGAGGGAACGGCCCAGAAGATGGCCCACACGATCCAGCCTCAGGCCCCCGCTTAAAAACTCAATCTGCCAGGAATCCACGCTGACCACCGCGATTTCCGTCACCGACAAAGGGGTAAAGCGCAAACGCTGATGCCACCACGCATTCAACTCCCCATCCCCTAGGCGGGTTTCCCCCTGCATCGGCAATTTTTGCCCTGCCGTTTTCCACATTAGCTCTTCCAATCCCGCGGCGCTTTGTGCCTGTCCAACCTCGAGTGGTGCAGGAGTCGCCAAAAGAAGTCCGGTGGCACGACCCAAAAGCCCTATCGCCACAATCCCTGCAATCGTCCAAGCCGTCCCCTTCCACCATGCCCGATACCGACAGAGCTCAATCATTCCATGGAAAAAAAAACTCACGCCCAGAAGAGCCGCCAGCACCGCTCCAGCGAAGGATCCCAACAAGAGAGTTTGGCCCAGAAGAACCGCCGAAACAAAAGGGAGCTGGAATTTCTGCAGAAAAACCTCGCGAGCCGCTTTTTCTCTATCCCCTTTTTCCTGCTCCCACTCGGTTGGGTTGAGCCAGCGCCCCTCGAACTTCTTTTTTCCTGCGGCAAGTTCGGTTTTTTCTATATTCCACGGCCCAGCCAGAAGATTTACCTCATCCGCCCGTCCCACGAACTGCTGCTTCAGGGCCTCCAGCGCCAAAATCTGTTCCTCCACTTTCTCCGCAGAATAAGCAACCCCCGCGTCGTAGGGCTTGGGCATGGCCAGTGCTAATGCTTCCGCATAAGCCGCTTCGGCCTTGGCTAAAGCCTCGGGATCCTCCTCATTGGGTATTTTATCAAGTCGTTCTTTCCATTTTTCCACCTCGTCTTGCAGAACTTTTTCCAAAGCAGGGGCTTTTGCCTTGGCCTCTAGAAGTGCGCGAATGGCGGCCACCACCATTTCCCGAGTCACGACTTCATCGACCCGGGGCGAACCCGGTAGGCGCGCCAAAATACGCGCTTCTGCCACCTCTCTTACCGACCCACTATTTTCACGAAGAACCATCATTCCCGCTTTGGCTGTTTGCCATTCGCCCAACACCATTTCTGGCGGAGCCTCAGGCTTGCCAGACTCAAAAAGCAAAAAGGTTGGCTCTGCCCGTAAATCGATCGCCCAAAGAAGCAGGAGGGAAACGAGTAGCCGTACTTCTCGGCGTTGGCTCAAGCGCACAACTTCTGCGCCGCCGCGGCGATATCTTTTGGGCCCATCCCAAAGTGATCGTACAACTCCCCCGCACTATAAGCTGAGCGTCCAAACTCGCCTCGCATGCCGATGGAGGCGGCCCGACAACTAACCCCAGCCAAGATCAAGGCGTGAAGAAGCATTGCCCCCATTCCTCCAATGATCTGGTGATCCTCCACTGTGACCACTTTGCCTCCAGCACTCTTCACCGCTGCACCGATCGTCTCCAGATCAGGGCGATTAACAAACGGATTGTCGATGACCGCAGCATGAATTCCTGCCTTCTCCAAGCTCTCGGCCGCTTCCAGGGCCAGAGGCACCATCGGACCACAAGCCACCAAGACCACATCCGTACCCGCCCGGAGAACCGTCGCCTTGCCCCAAGGATAACCTGCGGGCCTCTCTCCCACTTGAGCGGGAAAATCTTCTCGCCCAGCAAAGAAGAGCGCGCTTTCTCCATTTTTTCCTGCCTGCACATCCTTGGCAATTCTTTGAAAGGCGGCGAGCATCAACGCCTCCGCTTGATTGGAGCAACTCACCGCAATCGCGAGAGTGTGCGGAATCGCACTGACTGCGGCAAAATACGTTGTGGCTTCATGCGATGCTCCGTCAGCCGCATCCTGAAATCCCGCGTGGGTGAAGGCCGTCACGACAGGCCCTTGGGAGAGCGCGGCCATAACCAGAGGGAGGTTTCCTTTGGTCACTCCAAACTGAGTAAAAGTGTCCGCGACGGGAAGAAACCCCGCTTTTGCCAAGCCCGTGCAAGTGCTGATCATGTTGGCTTCCGCCACTCCGATGTCGAAGGAGCGGCCTGGCACCGCTTTCTGAAATGCGGCCATCCCGGTCGATCCCGGCAAATCCGCGCTGATCGAAACCACAGGCAACCCTGCCTGGGCCGCCTTGATTGCCGCTCGCGCAAAACCCGCCTGCACTTTTTCTTTTTTTATCGTGCTCGATCCTGGTTTTTTGACCTCCTGCTTTTCCTCCCAACCCCGACGCAGAGATTCCGCCCATTTTTTCAAATCGGGCGGGGTCTCTCCTCCCGTAATTTCGTCAACAAAGGGAATAATTTTTTCCCCGTCTTTCAGCGGGAATCCATGCCCGCCCGAAGAACTTTCCACCGTTGCTTTCACCCCATACCCCTTGACGGTTTTAACCCAAAGGCAAACCGGCCGACGCGGATCCCCTTTGGCCTCTGCCACCGCCTGCTCCACCGCCTGATAGACAACCTGAAGATTCTGCCCCTCCTTCACATGGCGAACGTTCCACCCCAGCGTAGCCAACCCAGCAAAGGTTGGTTCCATCGTGTAGCTATCGACAGAGATACGACCCGAAAGTTTGGTGTCGTTGTCGGAAACAATCAGAACAAAGGGGTTGATTTCATTGCGGCTCGCTAAGCCAGGGATGGCGGCGAACGCCTCCTTCGCTTCCCCTTCCATGCAGGCCCCATCCGATATCACACAGAAAGTTAACCGATCCCGATGGGCCAGCTTATCCCCCAAGGCCAGTCCTTGGGCCACAGGAATTCCCGAGCCCAGTGGGCCATTGCTAATAAAAACTCCCTCGGGATTCAAATGGCTTTCCCCGTGCCCAGTTAGCTTGCTCTCGATCGAGCGGAATTTTTTAAGGTCATTGAAAGTCATCCCATCAAACCCGTACTGCGCTCGCAAGGCGTAAACCCCGTTTTCGGTGTGGCCTGCATCGTTAACAAAGTTGTAGGCCTCGTACCACGGACGCCCTTTTTCGATAAACATCAGACCATGAATCGCGGACATGATCTCGGCCAAAGCCGCAGGTCCGCCCCAGTGACAAGCCGCTCCGCCAATCACCGCATGAGTATCCATCAACGCGATCAAAGCCCGAGTCATTACTGGATCAGCCAAAGTAACCTGATTGCCTGCTCCATTTTTTACGTGAGCGGGATATTTCGGCCCTTGCGACGGGGTCGGCGCTAAGCGGTTGGGAATCTTCAGCGGGCAAAGAGGCGGCGCCTCAACTGCTTGAACCGGTCCTACTTCAGTGGCCATAACTCGTCTCCTTCTTTTTTC
>CAMCDO010000028.1 GCA_945873585.1 Verrucomicrobia subdivision 6 bacterium
ATCAGCATGGTATTCCCAGCAAAAGTGGAGAGGGCTTGGTAAGGGGAATCGGCGTAGCCGGTGGGACCGAGTGGGAGGACCTGCCACAGTTTTTGGGACATGGCGCTGAGGTGGGCGAGCCAGCGATGGGCTTCGGGACCGATTTCGCCAATCCCATAGCGTCCGGGCAGGGAGGTGGGGTGAAGGAGAACTCCAGCAGATCTTGGAAACGACATAAGCAGGAACCCTTATCGAAGAAAAACCCAGCCAACGAAAGCCAGAATGGGGATGAGGATTGGCAAGGTGAATCGCAGGATATAACCGAAAAACGATGGCATACGAATTTTGGAGGATTCGGCAATCGATTTGATCATGAGGTTAGGGCCATTCCCGATGTAGGTGGCGGCCCCAAAAAAGACCGCACCTAATGAGATGGCAGCGAGAGTAGCGGGATCTTGCATGGCAAAGCGGGCGACCTCGGTTTGATCAAAAAGGTGAAGGACAGGCTCATGTAGATTTAAGGCTAAGGTAAGGAAAGTGAGGTAGGTAGGGGCATTATCGAGGAAAGCGGAGAGGGAGCCTGTCATCCAGTAGTACTGAAGATTGGAGGGGTGCCCGAGACCGTGGGCGGAGGCGTTTAGTATGTGGATGAGGGGAATCAAGGTGGCAAAAATTCCGAGAAAGAGCCAAGCAACTTCTTGGAGAGGCTCGAAGGTGAATTGATTTTTCTGTCGGATAGAGGGGGAGGTGAAGTGGTAGGAGGCCCAGGCGCTGGCCACCATGATACTATCGGAAATAAACCAAGGGGCACCCCACCCACGGATGAGCACTGCGATGAGGATGGCTCCAAGGAAAAGAGAGTTTTTCCATCCTTCGATTTGAAAGGATTCGTTTTCTGTTTCTTTTTCCTGGATCTTTTTTGGGGCGCGATTGAAGTTAGCGCGGTCGAAAAGATAGAAAACTATCAGGAGTAGGCCGATGACGGCCAACCATTCCGGCCAGAGGTGTTGTAGGGGCCAGAAAAAGGGAACCCCACGTAGGTAGCCAAGAAAGAGGGGAGGATCGCCGATGGGGGTGAGGCAACCGCCGACATTAGCGACGACAAAGATAAAGAAAACGATGTGATAACCAGTAATTCGATAGCGATTCATCCGAATCCAAGGCCGAATGAGCAGCATGGCGGCTCCAGTAGTTCCGAGGAAGTTGGCCAAAACTGCCCCGAGGAGAAGAAAAACCACATTTCGAAAGGGGGTGGATTCGCCAGCAACGCCGATACGGATTCCACCAGAAACTACGAAAAGGGAACCGATAAGGGCGATGAAGCTAATGTATTCTTCGAGGGCCGAAATAACGGGGGCGCTGTTTCGCCTAATCAGGAGGTAGTAAGCGATAACAATGGCGGCCAAGCAGGTACTGATGAGGGGGTACCTGCGATGCCAGAATGGGGCGATGAGGAGGGGCCCCATGGCGATGGCGAGGATGAGGATAGCGAAGGGTGCGAGCACCCAAAGGGCGGGTGGGGCACCCATATCCATAAGAGCAAGGATCACTCTTCTTGGATGCAGAGAGTTAATAGCAGGGTCAAGCTTGGCTGATGGTTGAGAGAGAGCCTTGCCCTAGCCCAAACGATCTCTAGGATTTTCGCATGTCGAAGAGCACTAGTGAATTGGCTTACAACTCGAAGGTGGAGGGGAATGTTGTCCTAACTACGCTGGATGCGGCGGTGAACTGGATGCGAAAAAATTCTCTTTGGCCGATGCCGATGGGTCTAGCTTGCTGTGCGATCGAGCTGATGGCGGCGGCTTCGGCCCGTTTTGATATTGCGCGGTTTGGTGCGGAAGTGATGCGTTTTTCTCCTCGTCAATCGGATTTGATGATTGTGGCGGGGACGGTGACTTACAAGATGGCTTTGGCCACGAAACGGATCTGGGATCAGATGGCTGAGCCGAAGTGGTGTATTGCGATGGGGGCATGTGCGAGCACGGGTGGGATGTACCGAAGTTACGCGGTTTTGCAGGGGATCGATCAGTTGATTCCAGTGGATGTCTATATTTCGGGGTGCCCTCCACGGCCTGAGGCGGTTCTGGAGGGCTTGATGAAACTACAAGAAAAAATCGCCCAAAGCCGAGGGGTTGTGCTGGGGCAGAAACACCTCTCGTGAGTGATTTGGTCATGGAAGGGATCACGATGCTCCCTGAGTTTAGGGGTGAGACTTCTGGGGTGGTGGTTCTGGAGAAAGTTCCCGAGGTGATGGCTACTTTGAAGAGCGAGGGATTTACTTACTTGGTTGATATTACAGGTGTCGACAATCAGGGAGAGGATCCCCGATTTGAAGTGGTCTACGAGCTTTGCGACCTATCGAAGAAAAAACACCTTCGGATCAAGACTACGGTTGCGGAAGGTGAACCAGTTCCGAGCGTCTCAGCGATCTGGCGGACAGCCGATTGGCATGAGCGGGAAATCTGGGACATGCTCGGTATTCGCTTCTCGGGCCACCCAGATCTGCGCCGCATCCTCATGTGGGAGGGGTATCCGCACCATCCATTGCGCAAAGATTTTCCCTTGGCTGGTTTACCTACAGAGATGCCTGACATCGCCTTTACCGCCAAAGCGCCGCTGGATGGTGGACCCTTTGTGACGAGTTCGGCCACTCTGGCCCAAGATCGTGAGCCTAGGGCTCACCCCGCCGAGGAGAGGAACCTGTGAGTTCGACCGTCCTGCCTATTTCTTTTGGAGACGCGGTGGCGCGGACAGCGGAGGCGTCGCCAAATCTTTCCGCGGAAGATGTGGGTGAGAAGCTGGTTCTAAACATCGGACCCTCTCACCCAAGCACCCACGGAGTGTTGCGACTGGTCCTGGAGTTGGACGGGGAAGTGATTACGAAGACGGATACAGAAATTGGCTACCTCCATCGTGGCGACGAAAAAATTGCAGAAAATATGACTTGGAATCAATTCGTCCCGTACACGGACCGCCTGGATTACATGGCTCCGCTCGCCAATAACGTGGCCTACGCCTGTGCAGTGGAAAAGCTGATGGGCTTTGAGTTACCGCCTCGGGCCAAGGTCACTCGAGTCATCTGTTGCGAGTTGGCGAGGATCTCGGCTCACTTGCTCGGGCTGGGTGCTTTTGCCATGGATGTAGGGGCGATGACGATGTTTCTCTATACGTTCACCGAGCGGGAAAAAATATATAACTTAATTGAGTTCCTTACGGGGGCACGGTTCACCACAAGTTTCACGCGGGTGGGGGGTCAGATTCGCGATATCCCCCCTGGATTCCTCGAGGGAGTCTCTGAGTTTTGTGCCCAATTTCCTTCTCAGCTTGATGATTTTGGGGCGATGTTGAATCGCAATCGAATCTTCGTCGATCGAACCAAAGATATTGGAATTATTCCTGCGGACGTCGCTCTGGACTATGGGTTGACCGGTCCAAATCTCCGCGGATCGGGCAATGACTATGATGTGCGTAAAGTTTTCCCATACCTTGATTATCAGTCTTACGATTTCGAAGTGCCCGTGGGTCAGACGGGGGATTGTTATGATCGTTTCGCCGTGCGGATGGAGGAGATGAGGCAGAGCGTGAGCATTTTGCGGCAAGCGGTGGCCAAGATGCCTGGTGGTGCTTGGCAGGTTTATGACCCAAAGAACGTGCTTCCAGCCAAGGACAAGGTATTGACGAAAATGGAAGAGTTGATCCACCAGTTTATTGTCGTGACCCAAGGACCGGAAGCGCCTGTGGGCGAAGTTTATTTCGGAGCAGAAAATCCTAAGGGAGAGCTGGGTTTTTATATTCATAGTCACGGCGGTGGGGTACCCCATCGGCTTAAAATCCGTGCTCCTTCTTTTTGTAACCTAAGTATCCTCAGTCAACTTCTCCCTGGGCATACGGTGAGTGATGTTCCTGCGATTCTGGGGAGCTTTGATTTTGTTATGGGGGAGTGTGACCGATGAGCACGGCTTTAGAGGTGGGTACAGAGAACTGCGCTGGTCCTGAGACCGGGGAGATTACCCCCGCTCTCGAGAAACAAGCGACGGAGTTGATTGCGCGTTACCCTGTTTCCGCACGCAGCGCGGTTATGCCTTTACTCCATCTTTGGCAGGAAACGTTTGGATATATTGGCCCACGTGGGGTGGAGTGGATCGCGAAAAAGCTTTCTCTACAGGAGATTCAAGTTCTTGAGTTAGTTACCTTCTATCCTTGGTTCAGGCAAAGGCCATATGGGAAATTTCATTTCCGGGTTTGTCGGACTTTGCCTTGTGCCTTAGGGGGTGCCGGGAAAACCTTTGCGGCCTTGCAGAAGCTCATGGGACTGAAGCCTGGAGCACACGAGGGAGCGATGGTGAGCGCAGACGGTAGATTCTCTCTGGAATACTCAGAATGTCTGGCTTCCTGCGGTACGGCGCCGGTGGTTCTCTGTAATGATAATTTCCATGAAAAGGTAGATGAGAAAAAAGCCACCGAGTTGGTGGGAGGATGTTCCTGATGGCGCGTCGTGAGTATCGGTTAGTTTTTAAGAATATCGATGTCCGAGGCTATACCCGCGACATCGCCTGCTACCAAAAGCATGGGGGCTACGAGATTCTAAAGAAGGGATTGGCCATGGGGGGTGCAGCGATTCGAGATGAGGTCAAAAAGAGCCAACTGCGCGGTCGGGGTGGGGCAGGTTTTCCGACAGGAACGAAATGGAGTTTTATCGATCCAGCCAAAACAACTAAGCCGATCTATCTGATCTGCAATGCGGATGAATCAGAGCCAGGCACGTTTAAAGATCGTCAAATTATTCACAAAGATCCGCATCAGCTTGTGGAAGGGATGATCCTGAGTTGTTTCGCTAATGGAGTGAAGCTGGCCTATCTCTACATCCGCTGTGAGTTTACCGAGGGCTGGAAGATTATGGAGAAGGCCTTGGACGAGGCGAGGGCGGCGGGTTTTCTTGGAAAAAATATATTAAAGACTGGATATGATTTAGAGATTTATGTCCACCGTGGGGCGGGAGCTTACATTTGCGGAGAAGAGACCGGATTGATTGAGTCGCTTGAGGGGAAACGGGCCTATCCCAGAATTAAGCCGCCTTATTTTCCTGCAGTCCTTGGGCTCTATATGTGTCCGACGATCGTGAACAACGTGGAGACCCTTTGTAACGTTAAGCATATCGTGGAAATGGGTGGGGAGGCCTATGCCAAAATTGGACGCCCGAATAATACGGGAACTCGTCTACTTTGTGTCAGTGGAGATGTGGTTAGACCAGGATACTACGAATTTCCCGTGGGCGAATTGACTTTGGGGCAGTTAATTAACGATGTTTGCGGGGGAATCCGTAATGGCAATCGACTGAAGGCGGTTATCCCTGGTGGATCGTCTGCCAAGGTTTTAAAGGCGGGTGAAGTTTATAAGATCAAGGAAAAGGGTTTGGATGGGAAAATGTCTGATAAAGAGGTTGGCCTAGAGGATTTACGACTAGATTTTGACACACTGGCGGCTGCTGGAAGTATGGCGGGTTCGGGCGGTGTCATTGTGATGGATCACACCCGAGATATGGTGGAATGCCTAGCCAATATCTCTGCCTTTTATGCTCACGAATCCTGCGGTCAGTGCACTCCATGTCGGGAAGGAGTCTTGTGGCTTAAGAAAATCCTTGGGCGGATTGCAGAGGGTCATGGGAGAGAGGACGACCCTGCGCTTCTAAAAGAGGTAGCCGATCGGATCGCGGGCAGGACCATTTGTGCTTTTGGGGAAGCGGCGGCATGGCCCGTGCAGAGTTTTATTGCGAAGTTTAAAGCAGAGTTTTCTGCGCGAATTGCTAGAAACGGATCAGCGTCTAGGCACGATACGATTTCTTTGCTCCATTGAGAAAAATATGAGCTGTTGCCAAAACCATTCGATGAATCCGTGGAATCATGATGTGGCCAAGGATGAGCTAGATTTGGTCGACGTCCAGGTCGACGGTGTTTGGTTGAGGATGCCGCGCGGTCTAAACGTGGTCGAGGTAGCCCATCGATCCAAAAAGTTTATTCCGCACTACTGTTACCATCCAAAGTTGTCCGTGGTGGGCAATTGCCGGATGTGTCTCTTTGAAATGGGTACCCCTAAGACGAACGCGGATCGTTCACCGGTTTTGGGTCCCGATGGAAAGCCGGAGATCGCTTGGATGCCGAGACCGCAGATTGGTTGTGCCACTGGGGTTACGCAGGGAATGGGGATTCGGACTGATTCTCCATTAGTCAAAGATTGTCGCAATGGGGTGATGGAGTTTCTTCTGATCAATCATCCGCTGGATTGTCCCATCTGCGATCAGGCCGGAGAGTGTAAGTTGCAGGAGTACTCGGTGGAGTACGGTACGGGCGCTAGCCGGTTCGTGGAGGACAAGGTGAAGAAGCCCAAGAATGTGGATTTGGGCGAGCGCATCGTGCTGGATGATGAGCGGTGTATTCTTTGTTCCCGATGTGTGCGTTTTTCTAGTGAAGTAATGAAGGATGATGTTTTGGGATTTGTGAATCGAGGTAGCCATAGCACCTTAACCGCCTACCCAGGGAAACGTTTTGATAATGCTTATTCATTGAACACCGTCGATCTTTGTCCGGTGGGCGCGCTCACCAGCAAGGATTTTCGGTTTCAAATGAGGGTATGGTTCCTGAAAGAAACAAAAAGTATTTGCACGAGTTGTGGAACAGGTTGCAGTACGACTATCGGTTCGAGGGAAGGCAAGGTTCATCGATTGACCCCTCGTGAAAATGAAGCAGTGAACTCTGCCTGGATGTGTGATTACGGACGGCTGAATATCCATTATCTCGACTCGAAAGACAGGCTTCATCGCCCTCTGCTCAAGGCGGTTGGGGAGCAGTTTCCTGGAACTTGGGCAGATGCGATTCATCGGGCAGCGGAAGGACTGGGAAAATTTAAGCCGGAGGAGATCGCGGTGGTGGCTTCGGGTCGCCTGACGAACGAGGAGCTTTTTGTCTTAAAAAGATTGTTGGGAGAACTTGGGGTGACTCGTGTGGATATAGTGAAACATACTGGGCAGGCGGATAACTTTCTCAGAAGTGGCGATGGAAATCCTAATGGGCGGGGGGCGGAACTTCTCGGGCTTTCTTCGGACGGGAGAAAGTTTCGCTCATGGGGGGCAGAAATTGTTTTAGGCAAGATTCGCGCACTTCTAGTTTTGGGTGGTGAGGATGTAGTGGCGGCCGGGATCCCTGCGAGTGCGCTACAAAAACTAGATCTGCTCCTGTTCTCCGGAATTCTCGGGAACGAAACCTCTCGATTGGCTCATGTGGTTCTGCCTTCGGCTGCGACGGCAGAGAAAACCGGTTCGATGGTTAATGTCCACGGAAGACTCCAGCGAATGACAAGGGCGATTGCTGCTCCTGGGGAAGCGAGAGAAGACTGGCTGATATTGCGTGATCTGCGGGAGGCCTGCACGGGTGGGAACTCACTGCACTCGGTGGAGGATGTATGGAAAGCGATCGCGGCGGAGGTACCCCAGTTTGCAGGATTGAGTTGGGCCAAGATTGGGGATTTAGGGGTGCAATTGGAAACAAGGAATAGTTTGTCTGAAGGAACTCTGGTCAAGGCTTAGCCTGTGCGGGTTCTTTTTTTCCTCCTGATCGGCTTTCTGGTAGTTTCTCGCGCGGAAGTGGGAAGCCCAATTGAAATGAAGAAAGACGAATCGCCCAAGCCCCTGCGTGAGTTCTTTGGGGAAGTCGCAGCGAAAGTTGAGAAAGGGCCAGCGCGTGAAGTAATTTTGAATGGGGTGGATTACGAAGAAACTTGGCGCGAGTTGGGATTAACCCAGGAACCTGGAGTTGTCGACTTTGCTAAAGAGGTTGTGGTTGTCTCAACCACTCGAGGTAGTCGAATCACTTTTCGGCTTCGGGATGAAGGGGAGGGAAGATTGCAGGTGATGTCGATCTCTACCAAAGATATTCGACCCGGGTTGCGCTTTGCATTCTGTGTTGTTTCAAGGTCAGTTTGGAAGCAGATCAATGACAGTAAAATGTAAGAGCCCCACTTGTGCGACTGAAAAAAGTTAGTAAGATCCTTTCATGTCGCTAGTCCTATCCACGCCGCGAAACTTTACCCCTGGTGAGACCAAGGAGGAGCAGCTCAAACTTGTCAAAGATGGTCTGGATGTAATTAAGGACCTCCCGCGTTACGTGAAGGAGGGGTATCAGGCGATTGAAGCTGACGATTTTATGCGATTTAAGTGGTATGGGGTTTATCAGCAGAAACCGAAGGAGGATGGCTACTTCATGCTGCGGACCCGAATTCCTGGGGGTCAGCTTAATCCCGTGCAACTACGAGAAATTGCCGCACTTACCGATCAATTTGCCCATGGTTTCGGGGATGTTACGACCCGACAGACGATTCAACTCCACTGGCTACGGATCGAGCAGTTTCCTGAGATTTTCAAGCGTCTGCAGGCTGTGGGCATCACCTCGAGCGGCGCTTGTGGCGACATCGCGAGGAATGTGGTGGGTTGTCCGGTGGCGGGAATCGATCCCGATGCGATTTCGGACGCTACGGCCGAGCTCCGTGCGGTGGACGCCCACCTGACGAACAATAGTGAATTTTCCAATCTGCCACGGAAGTACAAGATCTCCATATCGGGTTGTCGGATTATGTGCACCCAGCCTGATATTAATTGTGTCGGGGTTTTCGGCTTGGAGCGAGGGAATGAAAAGGGGTATGGGATCAAGGTTGGGGGAGGACTTTCCTCTGCCCCGCACCTAGCGCAAACCCTGCCAGTTTTTTTAAAACCTGAGGATATTTTTCCTATGGTGCACTACACCTCAGTGATTTATCGGGATCATGGGTTCCGCGACAAGCGAGCGCGGGCTCGACTGAAGTTCCTCATGGCGGATTGGGGTCCAGAGAAGTTTATCACAGAAGTGGAGCGGGTGGCGGGGCGGACTTTTCAACGGCATTCCGAATTCATTTTCCCGGAGAATTCTGAATCGGACCATATGGGAACTCACGCCCAGATTCAAAAAGGATTGTATTGGGTAGGCGTTTGCTTGGCAGGAGGGCGACTGACTGGTGCCCAGATGAGGAGCATCGCGGATATTTCGGAAAAGCACGGGGAGAAGGGTAAGGTGGGGTTTCGCGGGACGAACAAACAGAATCTAGTCATCGTTAATATTCCTAAAAAAAACGTAGAGGCGCTGAAGAAAGAATTAGAGGCTTCTGGGTTGGTGGTGAATCCAAGCAATTTCCGCAAAGGCTGTGTCTCTTGCACAGGAATCGAGTTTTGTAATCTGGCGGTGGGGGAGACGAAGAATCGAATGATTCGGATGGTGGGCGAGCTCGACCAACTTTGTTCGTACTACAAAGATCAGGTTCGGATCCACTTTAGCGGATGTCCCAGTTCATGCGGTCAGCATCAGATTGCGGATATTGGTTTTCGCGGTGCGACCCGAACTATTGATGGGGTGAAGAAGGAGTGCTTCGATATGTTTCTTGGCGGGAAAACGGGGGCGGATGCGCGCTTTAATGTCCTGATTCAACCCAAAGTGCCTTATGAAGAGGTTCACCACTATATTGATAAGGTTCTTAAGGCCTACCAAGCCAAGAAGAGTGGCACCGAGACGTTAACGCGATGGCTCGGGCGGAGTTCTAAGGACGACTTGAAGTCGATTTTCGCTGAGGCGAACGGCACGACAACGGTTTGACCAAACCCGCGTTCGGCGGGAATATACTACTCCCCTTGAAAAAGGGTCTATGAGTTCCTCTTTAGCCGTATCCACGAAATTAAATTTGCAAGCGCATCCTGTCGATGAGGTGGGAATCCGAGAGCGAGTGGCTCGGTTGGCCACGCGTAGCATTAAAAAAGCCTCGAAAGTGGAGGGGCTAAAGTTGGCTCTCTCGATGGTCGATCTGACCACTTTGGAGGGGGCAGATACCCCAGGCAAAGTCCGGCAACTCTGCACCAAGGCGATTCACCTGCATTCAGGTCGCAAGGACCTGCCCATGGTAGCAGCGGTCTGTGTTTATCCCACGATGGTTCGGATTGCGCGGGAGGCTTTGCAGGGCACCCCGATCCAAGTGGCGGCGGTGGCGACCGCCTTTCCTAGCGGAATGAATCCTTTAGCGGTGAAGTTGGAAGATACGAGGTACGCGGTGGCTGAGGGAGCGCACGAGATCGACATGGTCATTTCCCGAGGAGATTTTCTTCGTGGAGATTATGCTCGGGTAGCCGACGAGATCGGGCAGGTCAAAGGCGCGTGCGGCAAGGCACATTTAAAGGTGATATTGGAGACAGGGGAACTGGGGACGCTGGATCGGGTACGGCTGGCTAGCGATATCGCAATGCAGTCGGGGGCCGACTTCATTAAAACCAGCACGGGTAAGATTCAGCCTGCGGCCACTCCTGAAGTGGTTTTGGTGATGTTGCAGGCGATTAGCGATTTCTACCGTAAGACAGGGAAAAGGATTGGGATGAAGCCTGCGGGAGGAATCGCCAATGCGAAAGCCGCCCTCAACTTACTCATTATGGTCCGAGAGGTTCTTGGGCCTGCATGGTTAACACCTTCTTTGTTTCGAATTGGGGCGAGTAAACTTCCCAACGACATGTTGATGCAACTGGAAAAAGAGCGAACAGGGGTGTATCAAGGATTGGACTATTTTTCTAATGACTGAAACCAATATCTCCACCAAAGGATCCGACTGGGGTTATGCCCCTGCTCCAGAGAGCGCGGACCACTTTAAGCTGAAAGAGCAGTATGGTCTTTTCATAGGCGGGAAATTTGTTCCGGCTGGATCGGGAAAGCGATTTGCCACGACCAATCCAGCGAACGAGAAGACGCTGGCGCATATCGCGGATGCAGGAGAAAAAGATGTTGATAGGGCGGTTAAGGCGGCACGGACCGCCTACGATAAAGTCTGGCGCAAGATGTCGGGTCGGGAGAGGGGGAAGTATCTCTATCGGATTGCGCGTATTATTCAGGAGCGGGCGAGGGAGTTGGCGGTTGTCGAGTCGATGGATGGGGGAAAGCCGATTCGTGAGTCTCGGGACGTGGATATCCCTCTGGCCGCAGCCCACTTTTTTTATCATGCGGGCTGGGCGGATAAGTTGGGTTATGCCTTTCCTGGAAAAACAGCAAGCCCGATCGGGGTTGCAGGTCAGATCATTCCATGGAACTTTCCTCTTTTGATGGTGGCTTGGAAAGTGGCCCCTGCTTTGGCCTGTGGCAACACCGTGGTACTGAAGCCGGCAGAGACAACGCCACTGACGGCACTGCTCTTTGCGGAAATCTGCCAGGAGGCAGGTCTTCCCGACGGAGTGTTTAACTGCATTACAGGTGCAGGTTCGACGGGTGCGGCGTTGGTTAAGCATCCCGGTTTGGATAAGGTGGCGTTTACGGGGTCGACCGATGTGGGGAAGGCGATTCAGAAATCTCTGGCAGGGCGCTCGGCCAAGTTGACCCTCGAGCTTGGTGGGAAAGCGGCCAATATTATTTTCGAGGACGCAGCGATTGATCAGGCGGTTGAGGGCATTATTAACGGGATATTCTTCAATCAAGGACACGTCTGTTGTGCAGGATCGAGGTTACTGGTGCAGGAAAGCGTGGAACAAGAGGTCGTCGAAAAGCTGAAGGCGCGGATGGAGCATCTGATTGTAGGCGATCCGCTGGACAAGAATACCGACATTGGGGCGATCAACTCGAAAGCACAGTGCGAGCGGATTCGGGATTATCTCAAGGTAGGACAAGATGAGGGGGCAGAACTTTTCCAGACAAAATGCCCAGTTCCGGAGAAGGGCTACTGGGTTCGGCCTAGTTTCTTTACCAAAGTGGCTCAATCCCACCGAATCGTGCAGGAGGAGATTTTCGGACCCGTGCTAGCGATTCAGAGTTTCCGGACGTTGGATGAAGCCTTGGAGAAAGCTAATAATACTCCTTATGGTCTTTCCGGTGGAGTGTGGACTGATAAAGGCGCGAAGATTTTTAAGGTCACCCGTGGAATTAAGGCAGGGGTGATCTGGGCGAACACATTTAATAAGTTTGATCCGAGTTCACCCTTCGGAGGTTACAAAGAGAGTGGGTATGGACGCGAGGGTGGGCGGCATGGATTAAGACCCTACGTGAAGTTATCATGAGTGGTAACGGAGTGAATAAGAAGAGCGGTAGGTTGGATGTGCGGAAGACGTATAAGATGCTGATTGGTGGTGCTTTTGTTCGATCAGAATCTGGTCGAGCGCTGGATGTGAATGCTCCTGGAGGAAAGTGGCTAGGGCATGTTTGCCGGGCCTCGCGAAAAGATTTTCGAAACGCGGTAGTGGCAGCACGAAAAGCTGCATCTGGATGGGCCAACACCACACCCTACCTGAAGGGGCAGATCCTTTATCGCGCGGCGGAGATGCTGGAGGGAAGGGCTACTACTTTTCGGGAGGTTCTACAGTCGATTGGGTTTTCGCCTTCAGCCGCTAAAACAGAAGTGACGCAAGCGATCGATCTGCTGGTGTACTATGCTGGATGGGCGGACAAGTATCTGCAGATTTTCGGGTCGGTAAATCCGGTCTCTTCTCCTTATTTTAACTTTTCCGTGACCGAACCCATGGGAGTGGTGGCTTATGTTTCCGGGGAAAAGAGACCTCTCCTTGATCTGGTTTCTGGAATCGCTCCGATTGTCGCTGGAGGTAACACCGTGATTACGCTTTCGACAGGTCGTGCGGCAGTGGCGGCAATGGAACTGGGAGAAGTGTTAGCGACGTCGGATTTTCCGCACGGAGTGATTAATCTGCTGTGCGGGTTGAGGGAGGAGTTGGTGGGGCAGATGGCGACACATATGGATGTGAATGCCTTGGTCACCCAAGGAGCTGATGCGAAGGAGTGTGCGGCGAGTCGTGGGGCATGTGCGCTGAACTTAAAACGATTCTTTCCTCGGGAAGCGAATGGCAAAGGGGATGAGGATCCTTATCGTATTTTAGATACTGTCGAGATTAAGACCACTTGGCATCCCGTAGGGGGTTGAGGCGGCTAGGCGCCGAGGTTTATTTCACCCGCGGTTGGAACGTTTTTTGTAATCGTTGATTAATTGGTTGGTGGAGGAGTCGTGGGTAGTGACCGGGCCGGTTGAGGAGAGTTCTGGTTCGATCTTTTTTGCGAGCTGTTTTCCAAGTTCGACTCCCATCTGGTCGTAGGAGTTGATGTTCCAGATTGCGCCCTGAACAAAGATCTTATGTTCATAGATGGCGATTAGACTTCCAAGAGTCTTAGGGTCAAATCTTTGAACCAGCAGTGAGTTCGTCGGGCGATTGCCAGAAAAAACCTTGTGAGGGATTAACTTTTCTAGGGCATCACCTTTGAAACCGTCTCGGGTGAGTTCAGCGCGGGCTTCGGATTCGGTCTTTCCCTTCATCAGAGCTTCGGTTTGGGCAAAGAAGTTGGCTAAGAGGATATCGTGATGTGGACCTATTGGGTTGAATGTTTCAACCGAGGCAAGAAAATCGCAGGGTATCAGTTTGGTGCCTTGGTGGATCAGTTGATAGAATGCGTGCTGACCATTGGTGCCAGGTTCACCCCAGATGACGGGACCCGTGCTCCAGGTGACGGGTTTACCTTCTCGGTCGACCCCCTTGCCGTTGCTTTCCATATCCCCTTGTTGGAAATAGGCAGGGAAGCGGTGGAGATACTGGTCGTAGGGAAGGATGGCGTGGGTCTGAGCGTCGTGGAAGTTGTTGTACCAAATGCCGAGGATGGCAAGGGTCATGGGCAGATTTTCTTCGATGGGTGTTTTTAGGAAATGTTCGTCCATTTCGTGAGCTCCTGCGAGAAGCTGGGCGAATCGGTCGTATCCGATAGAGAGAGCTATGCTCAGGCCAATGGCTGACCAGAGAGAGTATCGGCCACCAACCCAGTCCCAAAAGGGGAACATGTTTTCCGGATCGATTCCAAACTTCTTCACCTCAACTGTGTTTGTGGAAAGCGCCACAAAATGTTTCGCGATGTGCTTTTCGTCGATAGCTTCTTTGAGAAACCAAGAGCGGGCAGAGTGGGCGTTGGTCAGGGTTTCCTGAGTGGTGAAGGTTTTTGAGGCAACGAGAAAAAGAGTGGTGGAGGGGCGACATACCCGAAGAACCTCGATCAGCTGTGTGGAGTCGATGTTCGAAACGAAGTGCATCTTAATGTCGCGTCGAGCGAAGGGCTTGAGGGCTTCGGTGACCATGACGGGACCGAGGTCGGATCCGCCGATGCCGATATTCACCACGTCAGAGATGGGTTGACCCGTGTAGCCCTTCCAGGCACCCGAACGGACCTGCTCAGAAAAGGTCTTCATATGTTGCCGGGTAGATTCGACCTCTGGCATGACGTCTTGGCCGTCGACTAGGAGGGGTTGGTTGGCGGGACGACGGAGGGCAATGTGGAGGACAGATCGATTTTCGGTGAGATTGATCTTTTCGCCACGAAACATCCTATCGCGGAGCTCTTCGACCTTAGCTTCTTTTAGGAGTTGGCGGAGAAGGTGAAGGGTTTCTGAGGTGACTCGATTCTTTGAGTAGTCGAGAAAGAGATCATTCCAGCGATGGGACAAGGTGGTGGCGCGGTTGGAATCTTTGGCGAAAAGGTCGCGCATCTGGGTATCTCGAGAGTCGAGGGAATGCTTGGCGAGAGCTTTCCAGGCGGGAAGGTTGACCGGAGCGGGCATGAGAAAAGAATGAACCAAAGGATTGCTGAGGTGAAGGTGTTTTCGTTGGTTTTTGGTGAGCGCTTGAACTAATTAGCTAAAGCAGGGATGATTCTCAGATGGCACGTGATCTTGCAGTCCGTTATTTGGGGCACTCCTGTTTTCTGGTTACCACACCCAAAGCGAAGATATTAATCGATCCCTTTTTAACGGGGAACCCGATGGCGGCGGCTAAGGCGGAGGATGTCGAGTGTGATATTATTTTAGTGAGTCACGCTCATATCGATCATTACGGAGATGCGGTTGCGATTGCGAAACGAACGGGGGCGATGATTATAGCGTCCTATGAAGTGGCTCTCCACGCAGGGGCACAGGGGGCAAAGGTTCATCCGATGGGATGCGGGGGTGGGAGAGATTTTTCGTTTGGACGAGTCCAGCTCACGATTGCCCATCATACATCCTCGGTGGATGGGCCAAGTGGGGTGGTCTCGGTAGGTTCGCCCGTGGGGTTTCTTATTCAGGCAGAAGGTAAGACGATTTATTTTGCGGGTGACACGGCGCTGACTATGGAGATGGAGCTGCTGGGAAAGCGGAATCAGATTGATTTAGCTCTACTGCCGATTGGAGATAATTTTACGATGGGCCCGATCGATGCGGCGGAGGCGGCGAGGATGTTACAGGCGAAACTTACCGTGCCGATGCACTACAATACTTTTGAGATGATTCAGATCGATCCGCAGGTTTTTGTCAAAGAGGCGGGTAGGCACGGCTGTAAGGTGAAAGTGATGCCGGTCGGTTCAACAGTTGAGATCGAATAATAGGTGAAGCCGTGCTGCGAGCATGCTGCGAGCATGAGGGGTTGTGGGGGGATTCCTGCTGAGATTATGTGTAGCCTAGGTAGCGCATTCATAAGGTATTGTGGATGAGCTGTTTTGACTCGGAGTCGGGTCAGATTAGCGCCTTAGCAAAGTAATAAAACGTCTCACTTTGGTGACACCGTGCTGCGAGCATGCTGCGAGCATGAGGGGTTGTGTAGGGGTTTGAGGAGGGATTAGAGTCGGTGGATGGCGACAATGATTAAGGTACATAATCCTTTTAACGGGAAGCAGGTGGGTGAGGTGCCGATGCATGAACGGAAGCAGGTGCAAGAGGCGCTGGATCGGGCGGTGGCAGTCTTTGCTGATCGCTCCAAATGGTTGTCGGTTCCAGAACGGATCGCGATTTTAGAAAAGTTTAAAAAGCTGGTGGAAGCCAATCAGGACAAGCTAGTCCAACAGGCGATTGCCGAAGGTGGAAAACCACTTATGGATACGAAAGTAGAAGTCGCCCGAGCGATCGGTGGCATTCAGATAGCGATCGAGACGATTTCTCATCTTCTGGGGCGGGAGATTCCGATGAGACAAAATGCGGCTTCGATGAATCGAATGGCCTACACCTATCGAGAGGCTGGAGGGTTGGTTTCTGCGATCAGCGCGTTTAATCACCCGATCAACCTGATCATTCATCAGGTGATCCCTGCCATTGCTGTGGGTTGCCCGGTGGTGGTCAAGCCAGCGAGTCGAACTCCGCTTTCCTGCCTAAGCCTAGTTGAACTCCTACATCAGTCGGGGCTACCCAAGGAGTGGTGCCAAGCAGTGGTTTGCTCGAATGAAGACGCTGAGTTGCTCGTGACCGATCGGCGTTTGAGTTTTTTAACCTTTATTGGCTCGGCAAAAGTGGGTTGGGCCCTTCGGAGTAAGCTGGCACCTGGGGCAAACTGTGCTTTGGAGCATGGTGGAGTCGCTCCTGTGATTGTGGAGGCGGATGCCAACATTGAGGAAGCGGTTCCTCTGTTGGTCAAAGCGGGGTTCTATCACGCGGGTCAGGTATGCGTCTCGGTTCAACGGGTTTATGCTCACGAGTCCTTAGCCTTGAAATTGGCAGAACAGATGGCGGAAAAAGCGGCCAAGCTGGTCGTAGGCGACCCAGCAGACCCGAAGACTGAGGTTGGCCCGTTGATTACCCACGCGGAGTGCCAAAGGGTGGCTGAGTGGGTAGAGGAAGCGGTAAAAGGAGGTGCCAAGCTACTTTGCGGGGGAAAGAAGATTTCTGAATGTTGCTATGCGCCTACGGTACTTTGGAATCCGCCCGAGGATTCAAGGGTATCGAGGGAAGAGGTTTTTGGGCCTGTGGTCTGTATTTACAGTTATAAGAATCGGGAGGAGGCGGTGAGAAGGGCGAATGGGTTACCGTTCTGTTTTCAAGCGGCAGTTTTCACTAAGAACATCGACCAAGCTTTTTATTATGTGATGAATTTGCAGGCGACTGCGGTGATGGTCAATGATCACACCGCATTTCGGGTGGATTGGATGCCATTCGGAGGAAGGATGCAGTCCGGTTTGGGGATGGGTGGAATCCCTAGGAGCATGGAGGACATGACCGTTGAAAAGATGTTCGTCGTGAAGACGAATAGTTAATTAGCGCGATTTGC
>CAMCDO010000029.1 GCA_945873585.1 Verrucomicrobia subdivision 6 bacterium
ATCCAGCGCAAGACTTCCTCCGAAGATACCGGGCCATACGTTTTACTATCGCCACCTACAATGGAATACATCTGACGATCATCGAAAGCATTGGGCTCCGTCACAAGTTCCTTTTTCTTATCCACAACTTAATCTCAGCGGCCTTGGAGATGCGTTGGCGAGCCCCAATCAACCTCCCATAACCCTCTATGCACATGAATCGCCTATGCTTTTGCCTTTGGGCTTTCTGCCTTTCCGGAATCTGGGCCTCGGCCGCCCCCTCGATGGAGTCCACAACCCAGCCCTTCGACTTTGATACCTATCGGCGTAACCCCATCGATGCTCGGCGCACCTCGGCCACCGATTCGCGGGGCAATCGCAATCTACAAACCCGCTTAATTTCAGGTGAAACCACTCCCCCTAACGATATCTCCAAGCAAGCCGCTGATCTTTTTCCACCAATAGCAACCATCCCTTTGCGGCGTGATCCTGAACCTTTACCTACACCCAATGAACTCACCGACCAGATTACCGTGGCCAAGACGGGAGAGACCACCAAAGGACAAAAAGATCTTCTCGCCCGGGGAAAAATAGCCAAAGAACTCAATCTCTCTGCCATGTCAGAAAGTGACTACGAAATTTACGTAAGCCAACAAAGGGAAAAAGAAACGGAAACGCCACAAGCTCCAAAGAACTTACTGAATCCCATGCCGACTGTGACAAACCTAAAGACTGGAGGACCCGCCCACCCCTACTCCGTTTCCCAAGCGGGCATCGGCTCGCGGACGAAACCTGGGTCCAACCAAAATCCTTTTGATGAGGTCCTCAAGGTTTTTCGACTGGATCAACCGATAACCCACGGGACCGATGCCTTACCAAGCGGGAACAAGAAGGTTGCCACGGCGACTCCCCTCGCTCCGAGCGAAACTCAAGAGTCAGAGAAGCCCAGTCCCTCAGGTGGTAACTAAATCGATCTCTTAAGGCAAAAGCCTCTGCAACACCGCCTATGCAGTAGTCGTACTGCAACTGGCACAGAATTCGCATTTTAAATCCGTATTGGCGCTTGCCCATAGATTGTTATAGGATTTACCTCCCGGGTGTGGTGGCAGAGTGGTCGAATGCGGCGGTTTGCTAAACCGTTGTACGGGTAAAACCGTACCGAGGGTTCGAATCCCTCCCGCACCGGTTATTTTGATTCGAGTTTGCCTTTTTCCCTTACTCTCTTCAGCCTTACCCAAGTTTGAACTCTAAAGCCTATCGGGCGATCTCATCTGCGAAATCAAAGAAGTATTTCGCCCTGCAAAACAAGGGCTCGGGTTGGTTCTCCAATCAACACTCCACAAAAACTACAGGCACTCGTGGTTTTCTTGGATCATCCCCAGCCATCAACAAACCCCCGCCTCCTGCTAAGAAATAATTCAAATACCAGCCTCTTTTCTATTTATAGATATCCACAACAATCAGATCAAACAGGCAAAGACAAGTTGACCTGTGCTTAAGGAAGTCCCATTAATTACTTATGCAACGAATTGTTCTATGGTCTTTATCGGGGCTAGTCAGCGTCCTCCTTCTGGTAAACCTATTCCTTGGGCTCAGCACCCGCGGGGCAATTTCCCAGATCCAAGCGGTCCAATCTCAAGTGGCCAATGGACCTCAAATGGAGACGGTTCTCCGTAATCTGAGCATCCGTATTGCGATGGCAGGTGAAAAAGAGCCTGCCTTCCGTGAAATCCTTAAAAAACATGAGCTCAACGTTAAACTCGACGATAAAGCTGAGGCCAAAGCCAACCCATGAACGACGAAAACCAGTCTTACGAATCCCATCTATCCTGCGTCTGGCCCTTGGTCACGGTCCTCGGAGCGCTCTTGGTCGTGAATCTTGTTCAGTTAACCTCCATTGTGCAGGAGCGGAAATCGGTTAACCAAACCGTCCTCAACGCACAGCAGGCGATTAACCGCTACAAAACAGTTTCCGATAAGCTCGAGAATCTTGCCAAAGACCTTATGCGCCTCAGCTTGACGAATAGTGAGGCCAAAGAAATTGTCACACAGTTCAATATTCAGATGAACCAGCCTGCGGCTGGCACCATCCCCGCCAAAAAATAATTTTCCGCTGCTACTCAGGGATTAGGTCGAGACTGAAGTCGATCGCCCTTGCACTGTGAGTCAAAGCGCCAACACTCACCCACTCCACTCCTATTACCGCTAACTCTCGAGCCCGCGCCGCCGTAACCCCGCCGGAAGCCTCGAGCCCGACTTTCGATCCCATCTTCTTTCGTAATGCTACCACACGACTCACCTCTTCATTGGACAAGTTGTCCAAAAGAACCCGATCAATCGGTTGAGAAAGTAACTTCTCAGCTAACTCCACACTGTCCGCCTCAACCACCAAACATAAATCAGGGTACTCCTCACGAGCCTTTCTTAAATTCTCCTTCCAACCGTCGTCTGCCATAAAAACCTGGTGGTTCTCTTTCACTAGAATCCCATCGTATAAACCAGCACGATGATTCGTTCCACCCCCAGACCGAACCGCCTGCCTTTCCAAGGCCCGCAATCCAGGAGTGGTCTTTCGTGTATCCAAGATTTTTGCTTGGGTTCCTTCTATCGCTTTAACATATTCCGCCGTTTTCGTGGCCACACCCGAAAGTCTTTGCAAGAAGTTCAAGGCGCAACGCTCTCCCGTAAGAATAGACCGCGCCGAACCGCGAATCTCAGCGACAACCACCCCCGCCTGAATCACCTGACCATCACGGCACGAGGTCGACCATCGCAAGGAACCGTCTACTTCCCTGAAAACCGCCTCCGCTACATCCAACCCCGCAAGCACACAGGACTCTCGGGATACCAAGGATGCCACCGCTCGAGCCGACGCAGGTACGACTAGGCGACTGGTTATATCCAAAGGTCCAACATCTTCGCCTACCGCCCGCGAGGCAGCCTCACGTATAATCGCCTGCCATGATTGAGGAGAAAGAATCACCCAGCCAGCGTGCAATCTCATCGGGGGGGAAGTCGAGGAAAAGGTCCTCGGCTTTCCACCGGATAGTTTTCTTCTTAGACTGCCAAAATGAAAACAAGGGTTCTTCCCATCTCGTCAGGCTCAATCCAAGAGGCTTGCCATATTCTCCGCCAAGGAGATCTAGTCGCTTTCCCGACAGAAACTGTCTACGGCCTTGGGGCTCTCGGCCTTCTCCCCTCCGCAGTCCAGAAGATCTTCGAGGCCAAAGGCCGCCCATCCACTGATCCTCTTATCCTCCACTTACCTTCTGCCGATCTTGCTCAAGCCCGAGCTACTGGAGTCATCACCGACCCCATTCCGCCGAACAGCCAACTTCTCGCTAAAACATTTTGGCCTGGCCCCCTCACCCTCATTCTTCCCCGTGGTCCCAAGGTTCCCCATGAGGTTACCGCGGGTCTGGAAACCGTAGCCATACGTTGTCCTTCCCATCTCGGAGCCCAACAACTCCTAAGCGCAATTGATGCTCCCTTGGCCGCCCCCAGCGCCAATCGCTTCGGTCGAATTAGCCCAACCGATGCCTCGGCAGTTCTTCAAGAGCTGGATGGTAAAATCCCCTTAATTCTCGATGGCGGTCCCTGCCTCAATGGAATTGAATCCACCGTGGTTTCCCTTTCCCAAAATCAACCCACCATTCTCCGACCAGGCGTAATAACCGCCCAAGCCATATCTCAGCTTCTCGGGCTTGAGTGCAAAATCTCTTGCCGCACTCAACTTCAGGACACCCCTACTACCTCGCCTGGAATGCTCGCCTCCCACTACGCCCCCCTATCTCCTTTGTACTGTTGTCACCAACCAATCAAAACCTTTCTACCCGAGTTCCAACATATTCTTTTTCACTCACCGCAAGAATCCAAACCCGACCACGCACATGTCTTATCTCCCAACCAACACCCAGAAGAAGCAGCTCAGAATCTTTACCGCTTACTTCGAATCGCTGACGCTCAATCTCCTCAGGCCATTCTCATTGATCCAATCCCGCACTCCGATCTCGCACCCGCCTTGCAAGATCGAATCTTTCGCGCAAGTACAGGTAGCGCCATCTGGCAAGGGGACTCTTGGACTTTCCAAGGCCGCGATAAGACTTAAATCTGACCCCCAGGCCCTCCAGCGCTTTCTTGGTCCTTTTCTTTCAGCTGAACTAGACCTAAGACATGCGCCAAAAGTTTGGCGACCGAGTCCTCCACACTTTCCTTGTCTGTATGCAGAATCAGATCAGGGTTTTCTGGTTTCTCATAAGGAGAATCAATCCCTGTGAACCCACGAATCTCTCCTTTTCGCGCCTTTTGATAAAGGCCTCGCGGATCTCGTTTTTCACAGGCTTCTATCGGTGCATCGATGTAGACCTCCGCGAAACTCAAACCAGCGCTATGGGAGGAGGCTCGGACTGCTTCACGCTCCTTTCGTAAAGGAGAGATCAACGAACTAATCACCACTAACCCTGACTCCGCCATCAACTTAGCAACCTCACCCGCCCTGCGAATATTTTCCGCTCGGTCTTCAATGCTAAATCCGAGATCGGCACAGAGCCCGTGCCGCAAATTATCTCCATCAAGGATCATTGATCCAATTCCCCTTCGAAATAGAAGGCTCTCCAGCGCCACCGCAATAGTCGACTTGCCCGATCCCGATAAGCCCGTTAGCCAAACAATAGCCCCCTCGTGACCGAAGTGTCCCGCTCGAGCTTCCGAGGTAACTCTCCCCTCAGTCCAAGTTAAATGGTCCCCTTTAACCGCCTTTGCCAAAGAAAGGGAATACTCGGCGAAAATAATTATACCACCGCCCCCAATCCGCGACCCTCGCTGCAAGGCAAACCGACCTGTCGCCGCTACCTGATCGTGAGCGTCATAGACCAAGGGACGACGGCAACGAAGCCGAACCTCTGCTACCTCAAATCGACCAACCTCCTCTCGGGCCTCATTGACCGCCTCTAACTTCTCTGCATCCACCACACGGTCGATCGCCACCAGACGCGTCTCCACCGATTGGGTCCCTAGCCGAAGCGTCACCGGCGCCTGCAGTCGCAAGGGCTCCGCATCTAACCAAAAGATACGGGCACGAACCTCCCGTGATTCCACTGGAGGATGATCAGGCAGAGATCCTACATGACCTCGCTCAACGAAAATTTGCTCCTCCAGGGTAACTGCGACACATCGCCCTGCTCCAACCCGCGTGCTGGCCTGATTCTCACCCCAAGTTTCAATTGTTTTAACTCGACTCGTTTTACGATCAGGAAAAAAGACCACTGGATCGCCCACCTGGATCGTTCCGCTTTCAAGTTTACCTGCCACCACTCTTCTTTCATCGAACCGATAAACGTCCTGAACACTGAAACGCAAGGGCCCCTCGTCACCAGAGGCTTTCTTCGCACGACTCGCCACGAGCGCTTCTAATAAAGTAGGCCCCTTCCACCACCCGAGATTCTTGGAGTCGCGCCGCATTATTGTCGCCCCCTCTCGTGCAGAAATGGGGATAACCTGCCGAGGAATGATCTTTAGTCCACCGAGATACTCACGAATCTCCTTCTCTAACTCACGAAACCGGGCCTCATCCCAGCCCACCAGATCCATCTTATTCACGGCAACAATCACCTGGGATACGCCCAGCAGGGAAAGGAGTAGCCCGTGTCGACGAGTCTGCTCCTTACAGCCTTCTTTCGCGTCGATGAGTAAAACCGCCTCCTCCGCCGCCGCTGCGCCCGTCACCATATTCTTAATGAACTCACGGTGACCTGGTGCATCGATAATTTCGAATGATTGACCCTCGTAACGAAACCCAATCCGCGTCGTATCGATAGTAATATTCTGCGCCTGCTCCTCTAAAAGCGCATCCAAGAGAAAGGCATACTCCAAGGGCATACCCTCCTCTCGCGAAGCTTTCTCCGCTGCCTCTAATTTCCCCTCAGGGAGGGAGCCGGTATCCGCAAGCAGGCGTCCAATCAAAGTCGACTTTCCATGATCCACATGGCCCACCACCACAATACTTGTGCGAGCCTCCTCCGCTCCACCCGAGGCCCCAGCACCCCCTTGCCGTTTTGGGAAAAAGACGGGTACATAGTCCTTGGGCACCGGTTTCGGTGCGGGAGGCATCACGACCCCTTGGCTCACATGAACCCCTTGGCCCGCAGTTTCTGCATGGCATTGCGCTCGTGGTGGTCTTGAGCTCGACCCGCCCTCTCCGATGTTTTCGTCGTTTTCAACTCGGCCACGATTCCTTCAAGAGTGTCGACTGAGCTCTCGATCGACTTAGTGATTGGCCAGCAACCTAAAGACCGGTATCGCCGCCCATTCTGGGCAAAGTACATCTTGGGAATTGGAATACCTTCACGACGGACGTACTCCCACACATCTAACTCTGTCCAATCCAAGAGAGGCTGCACTCGAACGTGCTCCCCAGGCCCAACCGCCGTGGTGAACTGCCCCCAAAACTCGGGAGGTTGATCGCGATATTCCCACTCGTTTTCTGCAGTACGCGGGGAGAAATACCGCTCCTTCGCACGAGTCGAATCTTCATCTCGACGGATGCCAGTGACCAGAGCATCCCACTTATACTTGGCTAAGGCCTGTTGCAGGGCAGCCGATTTTAGCTCATGAGTTACCGTCACTGGATCGTGGGTCTCATACCCTACCCCGCGCTTCCGAGCTTCCTCGTTGATCATCACAATTAAATCCAACTCGTAGTGCTTTCGTGCCCACTCCCGAAAAGAAAGCATCTCAGGAAACTCATAGGTCGTATCAATATGGAGAAGTGGGAACGGAATCTTCCCCGCAAACGCCTTCTTCGCTAACCATATTAGAGTATTGGAATCCTTACCCATAGACCATGGCATGGCCATGTTTTTAAAATTCGAAAAGGCCTCGCGTAGTATATAAATGCTCTGATCTTCAAGATGTTGCAAATATGACATAAACGATAGACTTTGTATGGTTTACATGTAAATTGCAAGCATGATTCGCACTGTTTCCAAGGGGCGGTCTGAGGTTAAAGACCTTGGCCCCTCGACCGAACCCGATCTCAAGGGCAAATCCCCTTCGGAGCGGTTACGATGGGCTATCGAATCCTTTCCTGAAAAGGTAGTTCTAACAACCTCCTTTGGAGCACAATCCGCTGCTTTCCTTCACTGGGCCTCACAAATATCTTCCGCCCTACCAGTCATTTTCATCGATACAGGATACCACTTTCCTGAAACACTCGCATTCGCTTCAGAACTAACCTCGCGTTTAGAGCTTAACCTAAAAACGTATCGACCTCTGCTCACTCCGACTCAAATCGAGAGCCAACACGGACTCCTTTGGAAAGAGGGTCCCTCAGGGTTAGAAAAGTTTCATGAAATCATTCGGGTCGAACCCCTACAAAGAGCGCTCTCCGAGCTCAATCCCTCCATCTGGGTCGCAGGCCTGCGCGCCAGCTCCTCCTTATCTCGGCAAACACTCGATGTCCTCGTGCGGAAGAAAGCTAGGTACAAACTTCTTCCCATTCTCGAATGGACCGACCGTGATATCGGACTCTACCTCAAGGAGCACTCTCTTCCCTACCATCCGCTATGGGCCCAAGGCTATATTTCCATTGGCGATCGTGTTACCACCAAGCGCCTCGATGAAGTTTCCGATCCAGCTGAGCTACGTCATAATGGCTGGAAACGTGAGTGCGGAATTCACGACAAAGTATAACCAGCTTAGGGAATTAGATTTCTTTCACCCTGCCCTTCATGTAGCCTTTTTCTCTTATGGCAGGCGAAGTAGTCGAAGTAGAAGGAGTCGTTAAGTCGGTGCTCAAAGGCACCCTCTTTCGTGTTGAACTCATCAACGGTCACACTGTTCTTGCTCATATTTCCGGTAAAATGCGCAAGCACTACATTCGCCTCAATATTGGAAATAAGGTTAAAATGGAAATGTCCCCCTACGACCTCACCAAAGGCCGAATCACTTATCGTATTCCACCCCCCTCAGCGGACGGACAGCCCGGCGCGGCTCCCCTGGCGGTTTAAGTCACCTAGTCACCTCCTCGAAGACAATCTCGGCACGCTCTGGTCTTCATGCTTCCAGAGCAGAAAATCCGCCTTCCTAAGGAAAAATCGAAACCATATCTTGATTGACCTGTTGCTCTAAAGATAAGATTTTAACGATGAACCCTTCTGCTCCTCAGCTCACTGGTTCAATTCGGGCGACAGAAATTCTCAATCAGTTAGCGGAGGAACTTGCTTTTGTCGTGCCCGAGCAAGATACCGGTCTCCTGCCAGTAAACCGATTTATTATGGATCTCGAGGAGATAGCCGCTCAGGAATCTCCCATGGAAGTCTCTTCGGGCCTTCAAATAGCACGAAAGTGGTTGGACCATATACTTGATGGAACCGGAAAGTTCACCACAGAAGCCATTCATCATCTCAATGAATGGCACGCTTGGATGAGCCAAGTTTTAACTTCCTGGGATAAAAAAGCCCCCATGCCCGCCTGGCCTGAAAAGTGGTCAAAAACCACCTCTCCCTCTGCTCCCCAACCTAAATCCAAGACTTCAGTCACCACTCTTCCCACAGAAGACGAAAAATCTATTATCCTAAATCTAAAAGATGATGCGGAACTTCTCCGTGAGTTTCATGGGGAATCACTCGAACTACTTCAAAACATCGAACAAGGATTGATCGTTCTGGAAAACAACCCCTCTGATACAGGCACGATCAACTCAATCTTCCGTGCCTTTCACACCTTCAAAGGAGGCGCAGGATTTCTCCACCTTGGAGCAATGCAAGACCTAGCCCATGACCTAGAGTCCCTTCTTGACGCCGCCCGCCGTACCGAACTCAAGATTACTTCCGGGGTCATCGATCTTATCCTGAGTGGCGCCGACGCCCTGACCAACTTCACCCGCGAGATCGGTTTCCAAATCCAGGGAACCGGCGCGGGTCAGCCCATCATCGTCCCAACCCGCAATCTTATCCAAAGACTTAAAGCCACACTCCGCGGGGAGACCCCCATGGAGCACCCCTCCCCCTCGCCCGCTCGCACCGCGCAACCCATGAAACATGCCGCCATCATCATTGAGGAAATGGCTATGGAGGTTATGCCCTCTTTAAAATCCATTACTCCCCCTTCCAAGCAGGCCTCTTCCCTGCCTTCCCCTACGGCAACTCCGACTAACCCAACAGAAAACTCTGGTGGTTTCGTTAAATTAGATACCTGGAAGCTAGATACACTGGTAGATCTCGTCGGAGAACTCGTCATCGCCCAGTCAATGGTTGTACAAAACCCAGAAGTTCAAAGTCTCACCAGTAGAAAACTCGCCAGATCTCTACGCCAACTCAGTCGCACCACCGCAGAGCTCCAGCGCAACGCCATGTCGTTGCGGATGGTTCCGATTCGTGCCGCATTCCAAAAAATGTCTCGCCTAGTCCGTGATCTTGCCGCCAAACAGCAAAAAGAGGTTCAACTAATTCTCGAAGGAGAAGACACTGATCTCGATCGCAATATCGTCGAAAAACTCAGCGATCCGCTCGTGCATATGATTCGTAACTCGGTCGATCATGGATTGGAAACAGCTGCAGATCGCCTTGTCTCAGGGAAACCAACCCTAGGAACAGTTCGCTTAACTGCCTCACACCAACGTGGGGGCATCTGCATCCGCATTCAAGATGACGGTCGAGGCCTGAATCCCGAACGGATCTTAGCCAAAGCCCGCGAGCGTGGGCTGATAGGTCCCGACGAAAAACGCACCGAGAGCGAAATCTTTGACATGATTTTCATGCCTGGATTTTCCACGGCCGAGAAGGTTACCGACGTCTCAGGACGTGGCGTCGGCATGGACGTGGTTCGGCGTAATATCGAAAACCTCCGCGGGAAAATCGAAATTCATTCTGTTCTGGGTCAGGGCACTACCTTCACGATTATTTTACCTCTTACCCTCGCAATTATCGATGGACTGATGGTCGGAATCGGCGATGAGCGCTATATCATCCCCACCCTATCCGTTCGGGAATCTTTCCGCCCTCGACCTGGCATGGTCACCACTATTCAGGAACGTGGAGAAGTCGTTAGCGTCCGAGGACATCAAACTCCCGTCTTACGCATGGGACCCTATTTAGGGCGCCCGATGCGGGCCAAGAAACCAGAGGAGGGTATTCTCGTAGTCGTGGAATCGGGAGAGGCATGCCGAGCCCTACTGGTCGATGAACTGATCGGGAAGCAGGAAGTTGTTATCAAAAGCTTAGGCCAAACATTCCAAAATCAACACCTTCTCGCTGGAGCCGCCGTCCTCGGGGATGGCTCCGTAGGCCTAATTTTTGACGTCGATACTTTGGTTAAATTCTCCGATAAAGGAAGTTTGGCAACTTCCAGACCTTCCTCTGTACCCGTATGAACACCGCACAGCTCAGCCATACGTATACGTCATCCCCTTCCAAGTATGTAACCTTTACTTTGAGACAAGAATCTTATGGTCTGCCTGTTCTTCACGTTCGAGAAATTATCCGCATCTGCCCAATCACACCTGTTCCGAATATGCCGCCCCATGTTCGCGGAGTGATCAATCTACGAGGAACTGTTATTGCGGTGCTTGATCTGCGGGCAAAATTCTCCATGGCCCCTGTGCCAGCAGGAGAAAGAGCCTGCATCGTTGTTCTGCAACTTGGGGCCCCATCGACCCGCCCCAACTTAATTGGCATCATCGTCGACGCAGTCGAGGAGGTCGTTCAGTTAGGTAATTCCGAGATCGAACCCTGCCCTGATTTCGGGGGTTCCACCTCCTCCCAATACATCCTAGGTGTTGCCACCGTTCGGGGCGGGGTCAAAACCCTTTTAGATATCGAAAAGATCTTCGCCGAGGAGGGCACGATTTCATGGCAGTTACTTGAGCGTCTACCTCCTGCCCAAGAAGCACACAGAAGCTAAATATATGAAGATAAAGTCTTGGACTATCTCCCGCCGAATTATTACTGGCTTCACCGCTTGCCTTCTCATCAATGCTGGACTCGAGATATTTGCCGTGCGTCAAATTAATAACCGCAATGCAAATATTGAAGATTACTTCCCAGCCCCAAGCGAAACAAAAACGAGATTCTCCATGCCTGGGGATCAACCATTCAAACCAAGCTCCGCGGACGAAGATTTCGCAAATTCTAGCCTTCCCCGATTTAATTTATAGCATTCTCATGACAACTACACGCCCCTCCCCTAAAAATCACGGAACGAAATCCACTCGTTTTCTAACCTTCAGCTTGGGCCAAGAGTCATATGGATTACCCGTCCTTCACGTTCGTGAAATTATCCGTATCTGCCCAATCACACCTGTTCCGAATATGCCGCCCCATGTACGCGGTGTGATCAACCTACGAGGAACTGTCTTAGCAGTGCTTGATCTAAGGGCAAAATTCTCCATGGCACCTGTGCCAGAAGGAGAAAGATCCTGCATTATTGTTCTGCAACTTGGGGTCGCATCAACCCGCCCGGCCTTAATTGGCATCATTGTCGACGCGGTTGAGGAGGTCGTTCAGTTAGGTAATTCCGAGATCGAACCCTGCCCTGATTTCGGTGGTTCCAACGCATCCCAATACATTCTGGGTATTGCCACTCTTCAAGGTGGCGTTAAGACTCTCTTGGAAATTGAGAAGATTTTCGCGGAAGAAGGTGCCATCACTTGGCAACTACTGGAACACCTTCCCGTCAACCAAGAAACCCGCCCAAAAGCCTTTTTAAAAGATGGAGCCGGGGATTTTTCGCAATCACCTTCCTCTTCATGATTCAATTAAGCCTAAACCAAAACTACCAACCCTCAGGAAAATAAAAACTATGAACTCAACCTTCTGGACTATCTCCCGCCGTATTATAGCTGGCTTTGCCATCTGCGTCCTTATCACCGCAGGCCTAGGACTATTCGCTATGCGCCAAGTAGAAAGCCTCACTACCAATATTTCAGATCTAAATGATAACGTCATCCCGAGCCTTGTTCTACTATCAGATATTTCAGATAACTTCCAAGATATCATGATTATCTTGGAGCAGATCGACGGAGAGACCTCTGTCGAGCGCATTTCTCAGCTAGAAAAAAAGAATAATGAGTTTAATGCTCGGGTCGAGGATTGCCTAAAGAAGTACGAACCCCTTGTAATCAGCGAAGAAGATGGCCGTCTCCTCAAGGGAATTAAGCGCAACTACGAGTCTTTTTTTGTTGGCAGAACTCGCACAGTTGAGCTTATCAAGCAAAACCAAACAGCCGAAGTCAACCAACAGATGCAATCCGTGGTCATACCCTTGTACGATAATACAACGAAATCAATCAACGAGCATGTTGAGTTCAATACAAAACTTGGTGAAGCACAAGCCGCCAAAGGTAAACTAACAGCACAGGCGGCCGAGAAATGGTTCAAGGTTTTTCTTCTTTCTGCCTTGCTCGCAGCATCGTTGATCGGTTGGGCAATCTCAAGCACGACCAATCGAGTTCTCCGGGGTCTCGCGATGAGCTTAGATCATGGGGCTTTGCAAACGGCGGCGGCTGCGAGACAAGTATCCGTGGCAAGCCAAACCCTATCCTCAGGAGCAAGTGAACAGGCCTCATCCGTCGAAGAAACCAGCGCATCTTTAGAGGAGATGACTAGTATGATTCGGGCGACTGCCGAAAATGCCAAGAAAGCTAAGTCATTAGCCTCCGATTCACGTACTTTCGCTGAGGCCGGCTCCAAAAACATGCACGAGATGATAGTCGCCATGTCCGCAATCGAATCTTCAAGTGCCGAAGTCGCAAAAATCGTTAAAGATATTGATGAAATCGCTTTTCAAACCAATATTCTTGCTCTGAATGCCGCTGTCGAGGCGGCCCGTGCAGGGGAAGCTGGGGCGGGATTTGCGGTAGTTGCTGATGAAGTCCGCTCCTTGGCACAACGTAGTGCTGCCGCTGCCAAGGAAACAGCTAATAAAATCGAAACGGCCATCTCCAATAGCCGCCAAGGTTCCTTGAACTCTTCGAAAGTAGCCGAATCCCTCAAACAGATATCAGAAAAGGTTACATCAACTGATGCTCTGGTGGGGGATATCTCCACTGCTTCCCGAGAGCAAGCCCAAGGCATCGATCAAATTAATAGTGCTATCGCCCAAATGGAAAAAGTGACTCAAAGTAATGCTTCTAGCGCTGAGGAAAGCGCCAGTGCAGCCGAGGAACTTTCCGCTCAAGCTGAAACCCTTCAGGACCTAGTCGGAAAACTCCGCCTCTTGGTCGGAGGTAAAACAGAAGGCAACAACACTCAATCTCATTCTCCATCTAATCGAGAAGAAGAAAAAAACCAATCCAATAGGGCCTCTTCTGGGATCACAAAAAATAAAAGCCGAACCACTATTCCCATGCCCGAGGATAGGCGGGCTCTAGCGGGCAACGAGGACCGCGATTTCCGAAACTTCTGAACTCAATCTCTTTAAGACACCCCAATCCGATGGAAAGTCCTTTGGAGCCGGTCTTGACCCCGGAGGCTTATCGCTTTGTGGTGGATCTTGTCTACCAACACAGTCGAATCCGTTTAGGCGAAGACAAGCAGGCTCTTTTGGCAAATCGTTTGCGGCATCGATTAAAGGATTTAGCGCTCTCGTCTTACCAGAAATATTGCCAACTACTTGACTCCATTGAGGGTCCTGAAGAAATCGAACATCTGGTCGACTTAATCTCCACGAATCACACCAAGTTTTTTCGTGAACCTGAACACTTCTCATTCCTTACGAAAAAAGCTCTTCCTGCGCTTCTCCCACGACTACTTAAGGATGGAACTCCTTTAAAAGTCTGGTCCGCGGCCTGCTCCTCAGGAGAAGAGCCTTATACTCTTGCTATCGTCCTGGCGGAGGCGCTCCGAGCTTATCCAACCATCACGTGGGAAATCTTTTCCTCGGATATCTCAAAAAGAATGTTAGCTCGAGCTCAACTTGGCATTTACCGAATGGAATCTGTCGCTCCAGTCGAGCCAGAACTCCTGAAACGCTATTTTCAACAGGGAGTAGGATCGCGCACAGGAGATTGTCGAGTAAAGACAGAGGTTAAAGAGCATATTTTCTTTCATCGCATCAACCTCTTCCAAGCCGAGTTTCCCATCCCGAAGCGGCAAGACGTGATTTTCTGTCGAAACGTCATGATCTATTTTGATCCCCCATCCCGTGCCACTCTTATCGCCCGCCTGACCGAGCAACTCGCCTCCGGTGGCTATCTTATCGTCGGCCACTCCGAAAGTCTTTTCGGAATTCGTCATTCCTTAGAGTCGATCCAGCAAGGGGTTTACTACAAACCATGAAAGCAGGGAAAAAACTCAGAGTACTGGTCGTCGATGACTCTGCCCTCGCCCGACGCGCCATTAGCGATGCTTTAAAACAGGACCCCGAACTGCTGATCGTCGGCGGCGCCATCGATCCTTATGAAGCGCGCGAAAAGATTTTAGAACTATCACCCGATGTGATCACTCTGGATTTGGAAATGCCTCGAATGGATGGCCTCACTTTTCTTAAGATTCTTATGGAGCATCATCCGATTCCAGTTGTCGTGGTGAGTTCCCTAACCCAAGCAGGGTCCGCTAAAGCGATGGAAGCCCTTGCTCTCGGCGCAGTCGATGTCCTAGCCAAACCAGACGGCAGCCGGAGCCTTGGCGAACTCGCCCACCAGCTAGCCTATCATGTCAAAGCCGCCGCACTCTCTCACCGGCCCAAATTAAAAGAGGAACTCGCCACTACAGCTTCTCCCGCTCTTCCCTCAGGAACATTCTCCGCTCGACAAGTCATTCTGATCGGTGCTTCCACAGGTGGGGTCGAAGCTCTCCGCTACATGCTTCCTAAGCTACCGAACGGACTCCCCCCTATCGTTGTCGTCCAACATATTCCAAAGAACTTTTCCCGCTTAATGGCAGAGCGCCTCCACGAAGTATGCCCATATGACGTCGCCGAGGCTCAACAAGGACAGGAACTACATCCAGGACTCTGCCTCATCGCCCCTGGCGACTTCCATCTTGCCCTTTTGCCATCTGGCCGTGGATATAAGGTCCGCCTCACCCAAACTCCACCCGTGCACCACTGCCGACCTGCGGTGGATGTTCTTTTCCGATCAGGAGCCGAACACGCTAAAGATCATGCCGTCGCGGCTTTACTCACGGGAATGGGCGTTGACGGAGCTCGAGGGATGCTTGCCCTTCACGAGGTTGGGGCAACCACCCTCGCCGAACACGAAGATAGCTGCATCGTTTACGGAATGCCTCAAGCCGCCATCAAACTCAACGCGGTCGATCGGGTTGTCACTCTCCCTCATATGGCCGCCGCTATTCTCCACGCCTTAAACCACCCGAAAGTCAAATGACCAACCCACTTTCTCAACAAGAGCTAGTTCAGATCGCAATTCGGTCAGTCCCTGAGGTTTGGCGAACTCAACTCAAAAAGGAGCTTCAATTTAGTCCAGAGTTAATTCTGCCACTCCCATCACCTCATCTCGCCACAGTTGCTTGGACTGGCTCGAATGCTTCGGGGAAAATGGTCCTCACTATCTCCAGCGCAGGCGCTCGGTTAGTTGCTCAGGCTCTTTTAGGCACATCAGGAAATTGCATCACTGAGGATACGGACCTAGAGGATGTGGTGGGCGAACTTTGTAATATGCTCGCAGGACGCGTTTCCACGGAACTGCGGGACCGTGGGTTCACAGGCACATTACATCCACCTATACTATGTCGAACTTCGACGACAGTCAGTGCGAATCCTCCCTCGCCTACCCTCTGCCTGACCCATTGGACCTGTGGAGATTATTCCTTCACTTTTTCTATCGATATCCACCCGAAAGCCTCATGAACCAGAAGATCCTTAGTATCGACGACAGTAAAACGATTCGCCTCCTCCTCGCGCGTATGTTTCGTCCATTTCAGGTCGAACTTCGGGAAGCTGGTAATGGGGAGGAGGGCCTAGCCCAAGCCAAGGAAGTACGACCCGATCTTATTATTCTTGATTACAATATGCCCGTTATGGATGGAGTGACTATGCTTCAGCATCTCCGCCATGATCCACAACTGAAATCCATCCCTGTGATTATGCTCACTGCTGAATCAAACCCAAAAGTCATCTCTACCGTTGCCCGCCTAGGAGTTCGAGATTACGTCGTAAAGCCATTTCAAGAACAGGCCTTAATTACTAAGGTTAGCAAAGTTATTCCACTCCACCCTCAAGGCACCGTCTCCTCAAACCTACCCTCTTGATGAGCTCACAATCTTTCGGCAGAAACTTCCTCGGCTTTGACCTTACCCTCTTAACTGCTTAACTTCTTCTCCAACCTTAATCCCTATTATGACTACAGCAACCCAACCCATTTCTTCCGCTCCGCGCCTCGATCCCACTGTAAAGCCGATTCAGGAAGCCAACGTTCTCGTCGTGGATGACAGTCGCACGATGCGCCTCGTCCTCATCCGCGCCCTCAATGGCTTAGGCTTTACAAATATTACGGAGGCCAACGATGGCCGCCAAGCCATGGATTTGATTACGCAAAAATCCTTTGATCTTATGCTTCTCGACATGGAAATGCCCGAAATGAATGGCATGGAAGTCCTCCAAGCCGTTCAGGCAAACCCACTACTCAAAGGACTGCCCATTATTGTCATTTCGGGTGCGGAACAAATCGAAAATGCGGTCAAATGCATCGAAGCTGGTGCCGAGGATTACCTCCCCAAGCCTTTCAACCCTACCCTTCTGCGTGCTCGAGTCACCTCCTCCTTGGAGAAGAAACGCTTACGCGATCTCGACCACCTTCGTTTTATCCAGCTTCAAGAGGAAAAGGAACTTCTTGAAGCTACCCAAAAGCGTTTAACCCAGGAGCTCGAGGAGGCCGCCCGCTATGTTCGCAGTATTCTTCC
>CAMCDO010000030.1 GCA_945873585.1 Verrucomicrobia subdivision 6 bacterium
ATCTTCACTCCCTTTCGGCAAAGTTTCAGCCTCTCCTCACTCAAAATCCCCTTCGTCTCATCGGTCATCGGTAGATGCATCGTAATAAAATCAACTTGGGGAAGCAGATCCTCCACCCGATCGATCAATTCCACCTGCAAACTCCGTGCTTTCCCCGCCGACAGATACGGATCGAACGCCATCACCCGCATCCCGAACGCAATCGCCCGTCTGGCCACCTCTCCTCCAATCCTTCCCATACCTAAAATTCCCAACGTCTTTCCATTCAGCTCCGTTCCTTGAAAGCTTTTCCGATCCCACTGCCCTGCCGACATCGAGGCATGAGCCTGAGGCAAATGCCTAGCCAGCCCCAGAAGAAGTGTAAACGCCTGTTCCGCGGTGCTGACGGTATTGCCGGCTGGGGTGTTCATCACCACCACACCTTTTTCTGTCGCGGCATCCACATCCACATTGTCCACGCCCACCCCCGCCCGACCGACCGCACGAATCGTTGGGCACCCCTGCAGTATTGCTTTACTGACCTGAGTTTGACTTCGCACAATCAAGGCATCACAGCCCTTTAACTTCTCCAGTAGCTCCTTCTCCTTGAGCGTCGGACTTTCGATCACTTCGATCTGCGGGCACGCCTTTAAAACACCCACCCCACTCGGGGATACCCCGTCCGTCACAAAAACTTTATACTTCGTTGCCATCCAAAAGTTCTAGCAGACCCTTCGGTAAGGGCAACGCTTCGGCTTCCCCTCCGCACCATGCTCGCAGCATGCTCGCAGCATGCTCGCAGCATGCTGCGAGCACGATGTCCCTTAAGGGCTGATTAAGGTGTCCTTAGCCACCTTGTTTCGCTTCGGATAGTCCGCATTCGCATTCAGGCCCCGACTCTCCTTCCTCCTCAAGGCCGACTCCACAATCAGTGACGCACATAATGCCAAGTTCCGTAACTCCAACAAATCACTCGTCACTCGGAAGTTCCAGTAAAACTCCTGCACTTCCTGCAAAAGCAGTCTCAATCGTGACCGAGCCCGCAACAACCTCTTATTCGTCCGCGCGATCCCCACGTAGTCCCACATCAGCTGCCGGATCTCCTTCCAGTTATGAGTCAACACCACCATCTCATCTGCATCATGAGCCTTCCCCTCCTTCCACCCAGGAATAGGGCCAGCCTTGCCCAAGCCAGCCAGCTTCTTGGGCAGAGCCTCCGCCGCCTGATGGGCCATCACTAACGCCTCCAGCAAAGAATTACTCGCCAGCCGATTTGCCCCATGCAACCCAGTGCACGCCACCTCCCCCAACGCCAATAAACCCTGAAGTTGGGTCGATCCATCCAACTGCGCTGGCACTCCCCCACACTGATAATGTGCCGCCGGCACCACCGGAATCGATTCCTTCGCAGGATCAATCCCTAACCCACGTAAAGTCTCCGTAATCGCAGGAAATCGCTTTTCCAAAAAGTCCGCCCCACGGGAGCGAATATCCAAAAACACACAAGGCGCCCCCGTTTCCTTCATCTCCTCGTCAATCGCCCGAGCTAAAATATCTCGTGGCGCCAACGAACCCCGCGCATCCCTCTTTTTCGTGAAATCCTTTCCCTGCGCATCCACCACCAATCCCCCCTCCCCACGCAATGCCTCTGAAATTAGAAAAGTCGGCGCCGTGGGATGGAAAAGACAGGTAGGATGAAACTGGATAAACTCCATATTCGCAATCGCTACTCCCGCCCGATAGGCAATCGCCACCCCATCCCCAGTCGCAATCGGCGGATTTGTCGTGTAGAGATAACACTTCCCACACCCCCCCGTAGCCAAAACTACCATCCGCGCGGAAATCGCTAAAACCCGCTGCCTCGCACTCTCTAAAACATAAAGCCCCTTCACCTGATTCGGCTCCGACTTCTTCAGTTTTTTCGAGGTAACCAAATCAATCGCCACCAAATCCTCTCGGACCTCAATATTTCGCGACGCACGCACCGCCGCCAAAAGAGCTTTCTCCAGCTCCTTCCCCGTAATATCCCCCGCATGCAAAACCCGCCTCTTGCTGTGGCCCGCCTCCTTGCCCAGATCCAACCCCTGACCACTCCCAATCTGCTTCGCCGTAAACTTGACCCCCAGCGCAACCAACTCCGCCACTCGGGCAGGACCAGCCTCCACCACCTGCCTCACCACCGCCTCCCGACATAACCCCGCCCCCGCCGCCATCGTGTCCTGCACATGCAACTCCGAGGAGTCCTCCGAGGAAGTTACACAGGCAATCCCCCCCTGCGCATAGTTGGTATTCGATTCCGCCGCGTTCTTTTTTGTTAACAAAAGAACCCGCGCATGCCGTGATGCCTTCAGGGCAAAGCTCAAACCCGCAATCCCACTCCCCACCACGACTACCTCAGCCGTGAATTCCTGACTTGGTCTCTTCGCCATCACAGGTATATTTCTATCTTGGTTGGAGCTGTAGCTCAATTGGTTAGAGCACCGCCCTGTCACGGCGGGGGTTGCGGGTTCGAGCCCCGTCAGCTCCGCGGGATTTCACGCAAAACACCCCGCAAAGACGCGGGCTGAATTCGCTCATCCTGCAATTCTCCATCATAAAAAAGCTGCCACGAGTATCCCGCATATTTAGAATCCGCACTGGGCCGAGCTTCCGCCGAAAGTTTCCGCCATCCGTCCCCCTCAACCAACGGAGGTCCCTTCTCCCAACGCGGAAGTCCTCCCTCACTCTTTTGTAAAACTCCATTCAGCCCACGCTCGAAAAAAGTCACCCGCACCCCCACTTTCGCCACATCCAACGGACGATTTCCGCTCACCGCCCGTACATTCCAAGTAACTCGCCGCCCCTCCCCACCACTCTTCTCCTCCACCACCCCGGCGAGAGCCAGTTTCCGTGAGTTCTTCGCTAGGCTCTCCTCTCTCTGCCTCGCCACCTGCTCAAGTCGCATCCTCTCTTCCACTACCCTAGCTCGCGCCAAGGCCAACCGCCGAGTCGTCCCGCTTGGGTCACTCGCTCGAATACAATCCCGCCAACGCTGCAGCGCCAATGCCGAATCTTGCCGCGCCTCCGCCAACAAAGCCGACGCCACCCGAATACGATTATTCTCAGGTGCCTTGGCCTGAGCTTGCCCCAGCAGTTTCTCCGCCAAATCAAGTTGCCCCCGATTTTGTAGCTCCCTCGCCTGATCCAAAAGATCCTCCGCCTGCGGCGCCGCCGCCTGCGCCCCCGCCACCGTCAAACGCCTCGTCCCTTCAGGCAAAGGCAGATTACCCAACGCCTCACGCGACTCCTTCTCCCGAGCCGCCTCCTCCACCGTCGCCTTCGGATCCAACCACCATTCTCGCGACTCATCCGTGTCCTGATGGCGCAATTTCAGTAGCCCGAACAAAACCAAAACTTGAATCCCCACCAACCCTGCCGCCGCCAAAATCCAAGTCCGACTTTTTTTCTCAGCCATAAATGTTTAGCGGGGCGCAGACACCGGCGCATTCGTCTCTCCGCGCGGTGCCATCATCCCCTTGGCTACTCGGGACTGCAAAAAGCGAGTCACCCCACCCCACCACTCTCCCGCTTTCGCTCTTTCACTATTCAATATTCCTTCGGGGGTTTTCCCTTGGGCGTAGGGCCTGAGAACGAATACCGAGATACAGAAAAGAACCTGAATCAGAAGAATTCCCGCCACTAGGTAAAGAGCTACCCCATACAGCTTAGGTCGTACTCGGACTTGACTCTGCGGCGTGGCACTTTTTCGATCCCGTTCCATCGCTTCAATCTAACCTAAAGAATTCCCGCGTCACCTCTGGGTTGAGACGGGTAAACGAGGATCCTGCTTCAACTGCCCCACCTGATTCTGCGAAAGCAGACCTGCAAATTCAGCCCCCTCCACATGCACCGGAGCGAATCCATCCACCATCGGACGACCCACCACAATCCTCGCCCTTTTCCCCTTCTCCCCTTGCACCACAATCTCGACATCGGTTTTACTAAAGTCACCCTTGCGCGGTTCTCCTGTCCACCGCGACACCTCCAGATCCGCTAATCGCGCCGCGTAGCCTGCCGCTTCTGGAGCATCCGCCCCCGACCCTTCGGCACGCCACCGCCCGTCCGCGCCCGCAAGATACTCACGGCGTACTCCCCCTAAAGCCCAGATCAATCCCGTCACGGGTCCGAAATCAGTAGGAAGCAAATCCTGCCTCAGCCAATTCCACGGACTCTCGGGAATACTTCGCCACAGAGCCATCGGCAACGCCATTCCTCCAGAAATCGCCGCTAACTGAGCGAAGACCTCCTCCTTGTTGGCATCATCCCCAAATTTCAAAGTCTCCACCCGATTCGTCGATCCTCCACTGCCCACGGTATTCGACCAAGAAAAGGTCACCGTTTGCCGAGGCTTATTCAAACCCATCCGCGCTGGGTCTTCCGTTGAAAGAAAACGACTCGCCCGTGCCTCCTGCCAATACTCCAACCAAGCCCCCACCCTCAACTCATCGGCCACCCGTTCTTTCCCGCCCACCCGTAGTGTCCATTGGTTTGTGCCCTGCCCACGCTCAAGACGATATTCTCCACCGCGGCCAGCAAACTCCACCGCCTGCACCTGCGTAGGAGAAGAGAAAGTCACCAAACGCTTGTCCCTCACCCGATCCGCCATTTTCCCTAAGACATCAATCGCCGACCGCGACAAAAGAAAAACCGATGGCTGATCAGATACCCGGGCAAAAACCTGCTGCGTATTTTGCGGATTCACTTGCCCAATTTGCAGAATCCGATTCGTCGCCTTTGTCCGTAATTCAAAAACCAACCCCGGCGCATTCAACCCGTACAGCGCCAGATCTCCCCCTGTATCCGAAACAAAAGATGCCGCCTTCAAAGCAGACATCTCCCCTAGAACACTGCCCACCGCCACCGGATCTGCCGGAGCATCCACCGGCTTGTGGATCGACCACTCCTCATCCTTCTTCCTCACCTCCACCTCCAACGCTCCCTGATGCAAAAGAATCTCCTCCACCTCAGACACCGCCAGAGGCAATACTCGCTTCTCTCTCCACCCGGTTAAGTCGCGGTCCATCGATTCCGCTAACTGCTTTTGCACCACCGCGATGAGTTCAGGCCGACCCGGTTGCCGCGCACGAACGTAAATCCCCCCCGCAATCGGAGTTTCACGGCCCGTCTCAATCTGCAACTCCCCCTCCTTGGTTCCCACCCGCACTGTACGCGTCGGTTGCCCAAGCCCGAACGACTGCAACAGTGCCTCCTCTTTTTTTCCCTCCGGAATTTTTTGTAACGTCTCCACATTTTGAATTTCTGAAAGAAGTTGTTTCACCGAGTTCGTATCCGCTGCACCCTGAATCGGCTTTTCCAACACCCACTCCTTCTCCGCTTTTTTCCGAAAGGAAAAAGACCCTTTCGGGCCGGTAAGCTCGATTCGTTCCGCCTCCCGAACAGGCAGATCTGTCATCCGACGGGACTCACGTGCACCCCTCTCTGTTCCTGGCTCCTTTCGCTGTAAGACGCTCAGGGCGATCAACAGGACCAGGACCAATCCCAAGGAAATTAGAAAAGACCGCGCACTCATCCCGTTATTTCCATCAACTACGCCGCCGCCACCAAACCAGAAATCCCAAGGATCCTGTCACTAGGGGAATGCCCAGCAAAGTGGCGAGCATGATGATCCTTTGCTGACCTTCCTCTAAGGAAAGAGAGAAATCCTTCGGCGTCTTCGGGGAAATTCCCAACGATTCGTTTCGTCCCAACATCCAACTCACCGAGTTCACCATGAAATCCACTTCTAATGGAGAAATGTTTTGATTGGCAAATGCCGAAGCCGAACCTACCACCACCGCCCTCAAGGCCAGCGCCTCCTTCCCCTTATCTCCTGGGGCGGAACCATCAATCGCCGCCGCCACCACAAAAGGCCCATGCCTATCCTCTCCCTCCGCAAAATCGGTTTTTTTACCCACGGCTAAGGGCCAACCCTTAGCCCAATACCGATCGGACGTCTCCACCAGCATCTCAGCCTTCGCAGTCGATGTCGCCGTCGCCGGCCGAATCGAAAGAGACCGACATGGCCCAAGTCGAATCGAACCCCCTACATTTTCAATCCAACGTATCGCAGGATGCCCCGAGAACCTTGTGCCGACCGTCTCCTCATTCACCCCTTGCGTCAGTCCACCCGTGCTTAAGACCGCCACCTTCCGAAAGATTTTGTCTGGATTCACCGTCACCCCCTGCTCCGCCAGAATGTTTTCCAAACCCGTCGGCACCCCAGGATCCAACAGCAAAATCAGCTTTCCTGGTTTTCCCAAATAAGCCCGCATTGCCGCCACCGAGGGAGCCGCCAACTGAAATTTAGGACCCGCCACTAAAAGTGCGTCCGCATCCTCAGGCACCCCCTCCTGCTCCGCCAACTTCAATGGCACCAACTCAAGGTTCTGCGAGGCAAGCCGAGCGGATAAAAGGGAATAGCCGCTGGGATCTCGGTCGGTGGAGTTCAAATTATACTCCCCAGAACCCTCCGTGACGTAAATCTTTGCTGGCTTGCCCTGAACCAAAGCCCCGATTGCCGAAGATATCTTTTCCTCTGCTCGGAATGTTTTCACCCGCGCCGCACCCCCGGACATCATCGCACCAGGATCGATCTCTGCCATCTCCGCCACCTTCAACACCCGTGAACGCTCTCCATACTGAACCACGATGACATTCTCATTACTCGTTAGCTTAAACTTTTCCGCCAACTTCTGCGCCGCTTGGAAATCAAGATAAGGTCGCACCAGCACCACCTTCACCTTCCCACCCCCCCGATATTGATACTCATCGAGAAGCTTTTGCACATCCTCTTGAATCAAACTGCCTGTCGTATCCTGTTCTGGCGCGAGAAATGCCGTCAACGTCACCTCACTCGCAAGATTCTTCAGAAGATTCAGCGTCTGCCCTGAAAGCTCCTGAAATTGGTTCAGGGTGAAATCAGCCCTCTTGTAGTGGCGCCATCCAATGTAATTCACTCCCGCAAGCAGGAAGACCAGCATCGGTAAAAACAACCAGCCAAAAAAGACCTGTTGCCGCCGTGCTTTGCGCAAGGCCGAAAGGGGCGGAGGAATTAGAGGTTCAGCACTCATTTCCCGTTCATCCCTTCAAAGCACGATTCGCCATCACCCTCTGAGTTAAGCAGAGAAAGAATACTGTTCCGCTCAAGTAAAAAACCACTGGCCGAGAATCGAACTGCCCCGCACTAAACGAACGCATCTGCTCCAAGGTAAAAATATAGGTAAGCACCTCGCGCCACCCAGGATCCTTAACCAGGTAACTCAAAAACCCCGTAAAGAAGAGCAGGGCAATGATCGTAAAACTCAGCATCGCCGAGACCGCCTGATTCTTACTCAGAACCGAAGTAAATAACCCAATCGAAAGATAAAGCATCCCCACCAGTGTCACCATCAAGTAGGAAAGCCCCAGCGGAATCCACGCCACAGGAACCGCGTTATGCGTCACCACTTGAAAGACAGCCAACCCCAGCAAAGAGGGAATCCACAACAGGAGGTAAAAAGTGAGTGCACCGGCAAACTTGGCAAGAATCACATCCCCGTCTCTTACCGGCGCCGTCAAGAGCATCTCAATCGTACCAGTTTTATACTCCTCCGAAAAAAGTCTCATCGTTAAAATCGGAACGAGGATAATCAGGAGAAACCAAAAGTGGAAAATATAGAAATAGATCTGCATCACCGTGAACTCCCTTACACCCTGTCCCAGATAGGCCACGCACTGGCTGAAGCTGAAACCATTGATCAAGGCCATGCAGGTCAGGAGTACCCACGCAATTGGAGAAAGCAGGATCGCTCCGGCCTCTCGTTTCCATAAAGTCCAAAATGCACGGGTCATCATTCTCTCCTATTCTTGCGTCAATTCCACAAAGACATCTTCCAGACGGGCCTTTTCACGACGGAAGTCTCGCAGAGGCCACTGCTCCCGCTTAATCAAACCGTCCACTTCTCCGCGAATATCCTTTCCTGGTAAAGCCGTCACCTCAAAAGACACCCACTCTCCCACCCGATTTAATTCCACCACACCCCCAACTTCGCTCAATTTGGCCAGCTTCTCCCTCGCTCCCACCGGATCCGCTTTCACCTCAATCTGTAAAGCCCCCGACTGCACCCTCTTGGCCAGGTTCGCCAAAGTATCCGACGCTTCAATTTTTCCTCGGTTGATTATGATCGCTCGTCGACAGACCATTTCCACTTCGGAAAGAATGTGGGTTGAGAGCAAAATCGTACGGTCCCGCCCGAGATCCTTGATCAACTCACGAAACGAGCGGATCTGATGCGGATCCAAACCCGCGGTGGGTTCATCCAAAATCAATAACGGCGGATTATGGATCAAGGCATCTGCCAAGCCTACCCGCTGACGAAATCCTTTCGAAAGGGTGCCGATAATCTTCTTCCGCACATCCGACAAACCACACTGATCCAGAACCAACCCTACCCGCTCCGTAATATCTCTCCGTGACACCCTCTTCAATCGACCCCGATACTCCAAAAACTCCTCCACTCTCATCTCGGGATAAAGCGGAACATTTTCAGGCATGTATCCGATTCGCTGGCGCACCAGCAAGCTCTCCTCAGGTAATTTCGCCCCCGCCACCTCAATCTGCCCGTCCGTGGCTGACAAGAAACCAGTCAGAATCCGCATGGTTGTGGATTTTCCCGCCCCATTCGGCCCCAAGAATCCCACCACTTCCCCCTTTTCTACAGAGAAGGAAATGCCCCGTACTGCCTCTCCTCCCGCATACTTCTTTGTTAAATTTTCAACTCGGATCATAGTGAATTTGAAATTTTAGAATCTATACGCCAAAGGTCAAGCCCACCGCCGGCAGAAAATCGCTCGACAAGACACCCCTTCCGCCGTTCTCCTTCTTTGTGCAAACCATCGCTATCTGTAACCAGAAGGGGGGCGTGGGGAAAACCACCACCGCTATCCACCTAGCCGCCGGCGCCGCCGAAGCAGGTCGCCGCGTCCTCCTCGTCGATCTTGACCCACAAGCCAACGCCACTAGCGGCCTTGGGCTCGAAATCGTCCAAGGCAAAAGTCTCTATCCCGTTCTCATCGGCAATTCCCAGGCCTTGGACATGCTCCAGCCTTCCCGGCAAGAGAATCTCCAAATCCTCTCCTCCGAGATGGATTTAGCAGGTGCCGAAATGGAACTCGCCACCCTCGAAAATCCCCTGCTCCGCGTCCGCGACGCCCTCGCACCCCTCCGCCACGATCCAGCTTTCGATCTCGTGATTCTCGATTGCCCCCCCAGCGTGGGTCTCCTCATGACCAGTGCTCTCGTCGCCGCCGACAAAATCCTCATTCCTGTCCAATGCGAGTACTTTGCCCTCGAAGGAGTGGGAAAGATTCTCAGCCTGATCGAACGAATCAAACAGGGAGATCACAATCCCACCCTTTCGGTTCTCGGAATTGTTCTAACCATGTACGACACCCGTACCCGCCTTAGCCAACAGGTCAGCCACGATCTCCGCACCCATCTGGGAGAACAGGTCTTCCGCACCATCATCCCCAGATCCGTCCGTCTCGCCGAAGCCCCCAGTCACGGCCAAACCATTTACGAATACGATAACTCAGGAGCCGCCGCCGCCAGCTACCGCCAACTCACCACTGAACTTCTCAGTCGGCTTGGATTCGCTTCACCCCCCTAGGCGTCGCCAAGAGGAGGAGATCTGCCCGCCGTCGGCCAAAGATCCCCGCGCAAATCACCCCAGGTATCGCTTCCAACTCCTTCTCCATCTTCACAGGGTTATTAATCTTCCATCCGTGTACATCCACTATCTCCCCCCCATTGTCCGTCACAAATCCCTTCCTCCAAACCGGTCTGCCCCCCCTTTTTCTTATCTCCTTCGCCACCTGAGCCCGTGCCATCGGAACCACCTCCAGCGGTATGGGAAACTTGCCCAGACGTTTAACCAACTTCGACTCGTCCACGATACAAATGAACTTTTTTGCCGCCGTGGCTATAATCTTCTCCCTCGTTAACGCACCCCCACCTCCCTTAGTCAGTCTCAACTTTGGATCCACCTCATCTGCCCCATCCACATACAACCTCACTTTCTTCGCCTGATTCAAATTCACCACCCGAATTCCCCTCTTGCGCAACGCCCGCTCCGTTCCCTTAGAGCTAGGCACCGCCCCCCTCACCCAACCCCTCTTCAATCCCCGAATAAAATAAATCATCGTCGATCCCGTTCCTACCCCCAAGAGACAACCCTTCGGCACATAAGCTAAAGCGGCCTCGGCCGCCGCTCGTTTCAGCAAATTTAATTCCACTCTTCTTTTCTGGGATTTCCTCACGGTTGCGTCAATCTATCTTCAATGTCTCATCCCACCCATCTCCATCTAGCTTGTCCCTCCGGCATAAGCGGCGACATGTTCTGTGCTTCCCTTTTGGATCTGGGGGTCCCCCTCGACCTTTTCGAGAAAGCTGTCGCCTCCCTTCATCTCCCGGAAAAAATCGTTCTAAAGGCTGAGAAAGCGCTCCGTGGCGGTCTGGCCGGCACTCGCTTCCTTGTCGAGACCCCGCACGATCACGCCCATCACCATCACGCTGAACATAGCCATGATCACGGGCGTTCTTGGGCCCAGATTCGTGATCTACTCAAGAAATCGAAACTCGATGCCAAGGTCCGCAACTCTGCCCTCGCCATGTTTCAGCGCGTAGCCGAAGCCGAGGCCAAGCTCCACGGAGTCCCAGTCGAGACCGTCCATTTTCACGAGGTCGGTGCGATCGACTCGATCGTGGATCTTGTCTGTGCCGCCGCCGGAGTCCATCACCTCAAGGTCAGTGAAATCACCGCCTCCGTCCCCGTCGACGGTACCGGCTCAATCCAGTGCGCTCATGGCACCTTCCCTCTACCCGCTCCCGCCACCGCCGAAATCCTTCGCGGCATTCCTATCCGCCAACTCGACGTGCCTCACGAACTTACCACCCCCACCGGCGCCGCCATCCTCGCTCAATTCGTAAAAAAGTTCGGATCCCTCGACTCCTTTGCCGCCGAAAAAATTGGCTACGGACTCGGCACCCGCGAACTCCCAAGCCGCCCCAACGTCCTCCGCGCTTTTCTCGGCACCCCTTCTACGACTCCCTCCACCTCACACGATCAAATCGTGGAAATACGTACCCACCTCGACGATATCACTGGCGAACACCTCGCCCACGCCATCGATCGATTAATGACCGAAGGCGCCCTCGACGCCGCCGCACTCCCCCTCCTCATGAAAAAAGGTCGCCCAGGCTACCTCCTCACCGTCCTCGCCCTGCCCCTGGACGCCGAACGACTCGCCTCCGTTGTTCTTCGTGAAACCACCGCCTTCGGCGTCCGCTTCGAACGAGTCGACCGCCGTACTCTTCGTCGCGAAGAAAAAACCGTCAACACCCCGTACGGACCTATTCGAGTTAAGCTTGGCTACCTCGGAGATGCCCTCGTTCAAATCCATCCCGAAGATGCCGATTGCCGTAAATCTGCCACCGCCGCTGGCGTTTCATACTTTGAAATCACCGCCTCCGCCCGATCTCTCGCCCGTTAAACTCATTATCTCTTAGCTCTCCGCGTCCTTAGCGCGCGCCCTGCTATCTCTAACTCACCGGCCAAAAAAGCAATCGCCCACAGTTCTCACACGTCGCACTCATATTTCCTGCTTTGGCAGATATCGCCGAGCCAGCGGTTAACTTCATATGGCAACCCCCACAGTTCGTGCCATGAACCACTGGCACCACCGCCACATCTTTCTTACTCGCCATGATTCTCCGATACTTACCTAACACTCCCTCATCGATTCCCGCCGCCAGCATCTCAATCTCCTTCGTCGAATCCGCCAACCGCGTCTCCAGCTCAATCTTCTTCTTACCCTGCTCCAACTCCTTCGCTGTCACCTCCGCTTCCCGGCCCTTCGCCGCCTCAATCTCAATCGCCGCCGCCTTCTTCGCCTTCTCTCCCCGATCCATTAGCTCCAACTCCCGATCCTCAATCTCATGCACCTCTTTTTCTTCTCGCGCAATTTCTGTACCCAAAGCAGAAAACTCCTCGTTCTTGCGCGTCTCAAACTGCTGAATCTTGTAACGCGCCACCTTCGCCCGATGAGTAGCCGCCTCCAACTCCAAATTCTTTCGCTCCACCTCCGTACTCTGCGCCTCCAACCGCTTCTTTTCCGCTCCCGCTCGTATTTCCACCCGCTTGGCCTCCAAAGCCTTCATCTCCGCGGGCCAAACCGCCAACTCCCGCGTTAATCGCGCATGCTTCTGCTCCCGATCCTGCAATACCAGCAGTTTCTCCATTTCAGGGGGCATTCCGCTCATTTTTCTATCCTCGCCATCTTTTCAACATACTTGGCCAGCAGGTCGCACTCCAGATTCACTTTATCACCCGCCTTGCGATCCCGCAGCGTCGTCACCTCATAAGTGTGGGGAATAATCCAAACATTGAACTTCCGCCCCTCGACCCTCCCGATCGTTAAACTGATCCCATCGATCGCCACGCATCCTTTCGGCACCACGTACCGCTCCATTCCTGCGGGCACCTGCGCTTCCAACTCCCAATCCTCTCCCGACCTTCCCCACTTCACCACCTCTGCCGTCCCGTCGATATGACCCGTCACAAAATGCCCCCCCACCTTCCCATCCGCCCGCAACGAACTCTCCAAATTCACTCGCGTCCCCACTTGAGCCGACTGCAAGTTGGTCTTTTCTTTTGTCTCATCCAATAAATCAAAAATTAACTTCTTCCCCTTCGCCTCCGTCACCGTCAGACAACAACCGTTCACCGCCACGCTGTCCCCAATCTTCACCCCCGCAGCAATTCCCCCGACCTCCACCTCCAAACTCCACCCCTTACCTCGGCGTGTCACCGCCTGCACCAGTCCCGCCTCTTCAACAATGCCCGTGAACATACTCTTAATTCGCTCCTCCCAGCTTTCCACGCAAGCACAGGTCTTCCCCCGCGCACGACATCACCACCTCCCGCCAACTCCAACTCGACCAATCCACCACCCGCGCGATTCCCTTTTTCCCGTCCCCCACCAGAATCGGAGCCAAATAAATCACCGCCTCATTCACTTTACCCGATTTGAGCAGCCCCCGAGCCACCTCTGCTCCTCCCTCCACCAGCAATCGCGAAACTCCCTTGCGATGCAGATCTTTTAAAACCTCCGACCACGTTTTTCTCCGATAGACCAACGTCCGATCTTTATCCCGACCCCGAAAAAGCTTGGCTCCCTGCGGCAACTTTCCCGACCTCGTCAGCACCACCCGCCACGGCTGGTCCCCCACCCCAACCATCCGTACTGTCAGTCGCGGATTATCTTTCCGCACCGTCTCCGCCCCCACCAAAATCGCATCACTCCCCGCGCGCAACTTTTGTACCTCCGCCCGCGCCTTACCACCTGTCACCCACCTCTTCCCAGGTACCGCCAAATATCCATCCAACGTCAGCCCCAATTTCAAAATCACCCAAGGCTCCTTTTTCGTCGTCCAGTGCCGATAATCCTCATTCAACTTATCACACTCCTTACTCCTCACCCCCCGATTCACTCTGATTCCCGCCCGTCGCAATATCCTTTCCGCCCGCCCTCCATTCCTGGGGTTCACATCTCCACTCCCATAGATCACCTCCCGAATTCCCGATGCGATAATCAAATCGGTACACGCTGGAGTCCTCCCCCTCGTCGAACACGGTTCCAACGTCACATACAACTTAGCCCCCTTCGCCTTCACCCCCGCCCTCCCCAACGCTACTACCTCCGCATGCGCCCCCCCCGCACTCGCATGAAAACCTTCCCCCACCACTCTCCCGTTATTCACCACCACCGCCCCCACCCTCGGATTCGGCCTCGCCCGCTCCCCGGCTCTACCAGCCAGCTCCAAAGCTCGCTTCATCCAGCGCTCGTCCGCATTTTGATGAAACAACTTCTTCATTCAACCACCCTAGCCATAAATTCTGTGCGTTCCCAAATCGACCGTAAACAACGTATCTCCTTCCAGATAAAAAACTGCCCGCAAATCTTTTTCAATGACCACGGAATGAATCTTCTTTTTATACAGGGCGGAGAGGCTGTGTATCTTGTGAACCCGCAACGATGGTGCAAACGGGTCGATTTGAAAGATTTGCCAAACTTTTCTAACCGAATCTTTTTGTGCTGCGGGCAACTGATAAAATTCCCGCCAAAAGGTTTCCGAAGCCCTGAACTTGTATTTCAACGTCCCGCGCTGGGCGGCTCTTCCCTTAAAGTTGCCTCCATGGCGACATGCCGACCTTCAGCTATATCCTTCATTCCCTTACGAAAAGATTCTGGTACCTCCCCCATGGTAATTTCTCCCAACTTATGCCAGACGATTGCCCGATCCTGAGCGGAGAGTTTTGGAAGCTCTTTAAGAATCTCAGCCACGCTCATCTACTCTTTTTAGCTCAAAACAAGACCTCTTCAACCTCAACCTAAAGCCACCTCCCCCCTACTCCCCAACTTTCGTAATCGCCCGCTCAGACCTCCCCAACCCCTGCCTCGCCTTATCCAGCACGCCGTTCACAAATTTTCCCGATTCATCCGTGCTCAACGCCTTTGCCACCTCAATCGCCTCGTTTAACGCAGAAATCGGAGGCACATCATCCGCAAACTTCATCTCCCACAACGCCAACCGCAGAATCGCTCGATCCACCGGCGCCATTCGACCCGGCTCCCAATTCGTCACCAGCTTTTTCAGCTCCGCATCCACTTCCGCTTGCTTAGCCACAACCGCCCGAATCCGCTTTTCCGCAAACTCACGCACCCCACCCTCCGCCTCCGTTTGCACCCATAAATTCTTCAACGCCTCATCCAACGCTATCCCCTTCACCCCCACCTCCCACTGGTAGAGAAACTGCGCCGCTAATATCCGACCCTCCCTGCGCTTACCGGCCACGACCCACCCCCTTTACTTTCCACATCCGTAAAGCCGCCACGGCCGCCTCTTTTCCTCGATTCATCTTCCCCAAACATCGCGCCTTCGCCTGCCTCTCCGTCTTTACTCCCACCAGATGATGCAAAATCGGCACCTCGGTCTCGAGCATCATCCGCATCAAAGCTTCCGTAGCCGACTTTAAAATCAGATCCGCATGTAAGGTCTCCCCCTGCCAGACCAACCCCAAGGCCAACACCGCATCCGGCTTTTTCTTCAAAGCCCGCTTCACCGCCAGGGGAACCTCAAACGTTCCTGGCACCCTCACCACCTCCACTCCATGCCCCAGCAACACTTTCCGGGCTGCTTTCACCATTCCCTCGGCGTATTTCCAATGATAATCCGCTACCACAATAATAAATTTCCCTTTCTTCATAGCCGATGCCCCATTTTCTTCTTTTTCGTCGCTAAATATTTTCGGTTGTGCGGATTCGGCCGTGTCCGAATCGGCACCTGATCCACCAACTCCAACCCATACCCCGCCAACCCCACCACCTTCTTTGGATTGTTCGTCAGCAGGCGCATCCGCCTCACCCCTAAATCAGTCAAAATCTGCGCCCCGATCCCGTACTCTCGCAAATCAGCCGAAAAACCTAACTTCCGATTCGCCTCTACCGTATCCAGTCCCTTCTCCTGCAACCGATACGCCTGAATTTTCGCCGGCAACCCGATCCCTCTTCCCTCCTGCCGCATATAAACCAGCACCCCCTTCTTTTCCTGCGCAATCCTCCTCAAAGCATCGTGCAACTGATTCCCACAATCGCACCTCCTCGAGGTAAACACATCGCCCGTCAGACATTCACTATGCACCCGCACCAAAACCGCATCCTTCGCCTTCGGCTTTCCCTTAACCAAGGCCAAGTGATGACTCCCATCCGTCACCGTCCGATAAAGATATAAATCAAACATTCCGTAATCGGTCGGCAACTTCACCACCTGCTCTCGCACCACCAACCGTTCTTTCCTCCTCCGATACTCAATTAAATCCTGAATCGTCCCCAGTTTCAGCCCGTGCTTCTTTTTAAACTCCATCAAATCCGCCCAACGCGCCATCGATCCGTCCGCCTTTAAAATTTCACAAATCACCGCCGCATCCCCCAACCCCGCCAACTTCGCCAAATCCACCGCCGCTTCCGTATGCCCCGCCCGCACCAGTACCCCACCCTCTTTGGCCCGTACTGGGAAAATATGACCTGGCTGCACCAACTCACTCGCCTTCGGATTCGGCCGGCCTAACACCCGTAACGTCGCGGCTCGATCGTGGGCACTAATCCCTGTCGTGATCCCCTTCGTTGCATCCACCGAAACAGTGAAATCCGTTCCAAACTTCTCCTCATTCCTCGGCACCATCCGACTCAATCCCAGCTTCTCCGCCCGCGCCTGCGATACCGGCGCACAGATCAATCCCCTCGCTTCTCGCGCCATAAAATTAATTAGAGCAGGAGTCACACTCCTCGCCGCCAACACCAGATCCCCCTCGTTCTCTCTTTGCGCATCGTCGGTCATGATCACCATCCGCCCACGCTTCATCGCCGCAATCACCTCCTCAATCCGATCCGCTCCTTGGGGCTTTTTCATACTCCCAACCCAGCTTTCACCACTTTCTCCGCCGCCGCCAACGCCTTGCCGATTCCCGTAGCGTCCGCACCCGACCCTTGCGCCATA
>CAMCDO010000031.1 GCA_945873585.1 Verrucomicrobia subdivision 6 bacterium
CGTCTGCGGGCGAGTGACATCCATATCGAACCGCTCGAGAAAAGACTGCGCCTGCGCTATCGCATCGACGGAAATATGCAGGAGATGCGGGATCCGCCCAAACGCCTTCAATCGAGCATCATCAGTCGAATCAAAATCATGTCGAATATCAGCATCGCCGAAAAGCGCCTGCCCTTGGACGGTCGTATTTCTTTGGCCACGGTGGATGGCCCCACTCTCGATCTTCGCGTCTCCACCGTCCCCACGATTCACGGGGAATCGGTCGTCATGCGAATTCTGGACAAGAAGAATCTGATGTTGGGCCTGCCAGAGCTGGGTTTCTTTGCCGACGATCAACTCATTCTCGAACGCGTGATTAACTATGCCGACGGAATCTTTTTGGTCACAGGTCCCACCGGATCGGGCAAATCGACCACCCTCTACGCCTGCTTGAACATGATCAATAAACCGGATCGAAAATTAATTACGGTGGAAGACCCCGTGGAGTATCAGTTGGCGGGGGTCAATCAGGTGGCAGTCAACACCGACATTGGTATGACTTTTGCCGCCGCTCTGCGCGCCATGCTCCGCCAAGCCCCCAACATCATCATGGTGGGAGAAATTCGAGACGTAGAAACCGCCTCCATCGCCATCAATGCATCCCTCACGGGACATTTGGTCTTTTCCAGCCTGCACACCAACGATGCCCCTAGCGCCATCACCCGTTTGGTCGATATGGGGGTAAAACCTTTTCTCGTCTCCTCTTCCATTCGCGCGGTCCTCGCCCAGCGTCTCATCCGCAAAATCTGCCCCGATTGCAAACAACCCTACACCCCCACGGATGTGGAGTTGCGCGCGCTCAACCTTAGTACCTCCAATCTCGCCGAAGCCCGTTTTTCCAAAGGCCACGGATGTGATCGTTGTCGCGGCACTGGCTACCGAGGACGGGCAGGCATTTTCGAGATTTTTGTGGTGGACGACGAGATGCGTCACTTAATCAATGAAGGGGTTCCCGTTTCCAAGATTCGTCAGCGAGCCCGCGATTTGGGCATGCGTACCTTGCGTGAGGACGGAATTCGTAAGGTGGTCTCAGGCATGACTACCCCAGAAGAGGTGATTTCCGCCACGATGTCGGATAAGGACTAATCCATGGACGCCCGCTTCCTCCTCCCCTTCCTTGAAGAGCAGACGATTCTCTCCACCGAACAGGCACGAGAAATTTCCGAAGAGCAAAATCGAACGGGTAAGCCGGTCGAAGCAATTCTGGCCAATTTCGGCATCATTCAACTTCCTCAGATCCTCGAAAAGATTTCCGATAGCCTAGGGCTGCCCCTGATCGCGGATCTCGCCGGGCTCGAACTTAGTTCCGAACTACTTGCCCGAATCCCGCCGCACACCGCCCGCAATTTAGGGGCTCTGCCGGTGGCGGGCGACGCTACTACTTTGACCGTGGCCTTGGCCGATCCGCTTGCCACCCAAGCCTTGGAAGATCTGCGTTTTGCTACGGGCATGGAAATTGCCCAAGTCGTCGCCCCGCCCGATCAAATTCAACCGCTCCTCGACAAACACTACGGCTCAGCCGAGGTGAATATCGATGAGCTGCTCACCGAATTAGAGAATGCTCCTGATAGCGCTCTGACCGCCGAGGGAGTTGACCTCAGCGAAGCGGGTAGCGCTCCGATCATTAAATACGTCAACACGATCATCGCTCGAGCGATTCACGCCAAGGCGAGTGACATCCATTTCGAACCTTTCGAAAAAGAATTTAAAATTCGCTATCGGGTTGACGGGGCTCTCTACGAGATGGCCCCGCCCCCACGGCGCCTAGCAATTCCCCTCACCTCCAGAATTAAAGTCATGGCTAACTTAAATATCGCCGAACGCCGCGTTCCTCAGGACGGCCGAATCCAAACAATCCTCGCAGGTCGCCAAGTCGATTTGCGAGTCTCCACTCTGCCCACCCAGTACGGAGAAAGCGTCGTGCTCCGTATTCTCGATCGTACGGTGGTCAACCTGGATCTGGAGAAGTTAGGCATTCCAAAACACATTTTCGATTACATCTGCGAAACCGTGGAAAAACCCAACGGCATCTTTATCGTGACGGGTCCTACGGGTTCGGGCAAAACCACCACCCTCTACTCCTGCCTCGGACGGATCAATACCATCGACACCAAAATTCTCACGGTCGAGGATCCGGTCGAATACGAATTGGAAGGCATCATCCAAGTTCCCGCGAACGAATCCATCGGTCTGACCTTTGCCCGCGCCTTGCGCGCCTTCTTGCGGCAAGATCCTGATAAGATTCTCGTCGGAGAAACCCGCGACTTAGAAACCGCCCAAATCGCCATTCAAGCCAGCCTGACGGGTCACTTGGTCATGACCAGTCTACACACCAATGATGCTGCCGGAGCGGTTACCCGCCTTCTGGACATGGGAGTGGAACCCTTCCTGATGTCCGCCACCATGGAGGGGATTCTGGCCCAGCGTCTTCTCCGCCGAGTGTGCAAAGAGTGCCGCACTCCCTTTACCCCTAAAGAGGATGTCCTCGTCCAGCTCGGCATGACCGCTTCCGAGGTCGGAGATCGCCCCTTCTACTTCGGTAAAGGTTGCGAGGTCTGCAACGGCACAGGCTACAAAGGGCGTGTGGGTATTTATGAGCTCCTCGACATCCGAGAACCGATTCGACAGTTGATCAATGAGCGTGCACCTTCGGTTGTTATTCGCCAAAAAGGAATTGAACTCGGCATGACCACCCTACGCCAAGACGGCATTCGCAATCTTCTCGAAGGCCACACCAGCATCGAGGAAGTGCTCAAGTACACCTAATCGCTATGCCCCTCTTCGCTTACTCTGCGGTCGATGCCCAAGGAAAAACCCACCAGGGAACTCTTGAGGCTAATAGTGCCGCAGATGCTGCCGCCGCCATCAAGAAAAAGGGGCAGTTCCCGACCAATATTTCCGAAACCACCGCCGCGGCAGCAAGCAAAGCAACCAGCAAGGGCTTTTCCTTTAAGTTTTCTATGGGGGGCGGTGGAGGCACAGGCAAAGTTCCCAGCAAAACCCTAACCGTTTTTACCCGCCAGCTTTCCACCTTGATTAGCGCAGGCCTACCTCTCCTTCGGAGCCTGCGCACTTTGGGAAAACAGGAGAAAGACGCCAACCTGAAAAAGATCATGCTAGGGATCTCCGAGTCGGTCGAGGGAGGCACAACTTTTTCCGAAGCTCTCTCCCAGCATCCCAAGGCCTTTAACAAACTATACGTCAACATGGTCAAAGCCGGTGAGCTGGGAGGTGTTCTCGAAATCGTCCTGACCCGTTTGGCAGAGTTCGCCGAAAAAAGTCAGCGGATCAAAGGCAAGGTCACCTCCGCCATGGTTTATCCCTTGGTGGTCTTAACCATCGCCGTGGGCATCGTCACTTTCCTGATGCTTTTTATCGTGCCCAAATTCGAAGCCATCTTCAAAGACATGCTCGGAGGCAGACCCCTGCCCTTCATTACTCAGATCATCATGGATCTCAGCCGATTCATTCAGGGTAATTTTCTCCTCATCGCGGGGGTTATTATTGTCGCGGTCTTCGCCGCACGCTTTGCCATGAAGATGCCCGGAGTAGCCGCGGCAGTGGATAATTATAAACTCAAGATTCCCCTCTTCGGCGATATGTTAACCAAAACCTCCGTGGCACGTTTCAGCCGTACCCTAGGCACCTTGGTTTCTTCCGGAGTCCCTATTCTTCAGGCCCTCAATATTACTCGCGACACCGCAGGCAATTTGCGCGTGAGTAAAGCGGTCGAAAGTATTCACGACAACGTCAAGGAGGGTGAATCGATGGTCACCCCCATGGAAGCGAGCGGTATTTTCCCTCCGATGGTCGTCTCCATGGTCCAAGTGGGAGAAGAAACAGGACAACTGCCCGACATGTTAACCAAAGTTGCCGACGTTTTTGAAGAGGAGGTGGATAACGCAGTCTCCGGCCTCACTTCCCTCCTTGAACCTGTCATGATCGTCCTCCTTGCCCTCGTGGTCGGCACGATCGTCGTCGCCCTCTTTCTTCCACTGATCACTATCATCCAAGATTTGACCGGCGGCGCGTAGTCGGTGCTTGGCGACTCCATCCTGGAGGTCGTGGTCTGCCGATTTCGGGAAGATCTCGCTTGGACTCGCAATCTGCCTCACGGCGTTCCCGTGACCGTCTATGACAAAACAGTTCCTCCCGATCCTCTTTGGCCTGGGGCCTTACCCTTACCCAACATCAGCCGAGATGACTACGTCTGGTTACACCATCTTTTCGAACGCTACCATGATCTGGCCGACCTGACCGTCTTCGCCCAAGGACGGCCTTTTGATCATGCCCCTGATCTTCATCGAGTCATCCGCCAACTCGCTCGTGCCGACGAACCCACCCCCGATTTCTGGTGGCTTGGATTTCTTTGGGAGACGGATAACGCTCGGGGCTATCCCTCGTTCGTCAACTGGACGAAGAATCCCACCCGGCGGGAACTGGATCTCGAAAGTTTTTTTCAAGCTCTATGGCAAGAACCTGCCCCCGAGGTCGTCCGCTACGTGGGGGGAAGTCAGTTCGCCCTTTCCCGCTCGGCCGCTCACCGCCGTCCGCGGGAGTTTTATGCACGCGCTCGAGATATCTGCCTCAATTTTCCTGATGCCGCCCACTTCTTTGAACGAACCTGGGATCGCGTCTTTCTTGCCCCGCCACTCGATCCTGCTCTTTTCGGTCCTTCGGGCCTCCGCCTACTCAAACCCGTACGTCCGAAGACCCCAGCCAAACTTCTTTAGGGAGTACCCACCTCCGCTTTCGGCGACTCCTTGGCATCAGCTCTCGACTGCAAGGTGGAGAGCCTTTCGCGCAGGCCGGAGGGAAGCATGACTGTTCCTCCTTGAATATGAACTTCTCCCGCTTCGTTCCTTTTTAAGTCAGGGGTATCCACTCCCTGCTGTCTCGACTCCTCCCTCAATAAATTTCCGTCGGCATTAACCACCGTGATTCGATGAACTCCCGCTGAGGTGGCGTAAAGAAGATGCAAATGATTTTCTGAATCAAATTCTGCTTTGGGGTTACCCAAGGGAAGGTACGGACCCAAGCGGCGCACGGGATAAACTAGATTCTTTTCGGGCACCTCCACCTTCAGGTAGAGCCCCAGGTTCGGGTCTTCATAGAATTTAAGCAGAGAATAGATTCTCCGTTCCTTGCCATCTCCTCGTGGCACCGACCAGATCACCTCTCCTCTGCCGATAAGAAAATCGAGAGACTCGGTCATCAACTTCTCACCCGAGGGAAGGTTGACCGAGGCTCTCGCTCGATATCCGCCCGTATCGCGAACTAAATAATAAGGGGCCAAATCAACCGAAATGGCTGTGGACTCTCCCGCCTTCAATACCTTGTCGGGAGGATTGAGCGGACGCTCGGGTGCAATCAGCATTCCATCGCGGGACTGCACCATCATCTCTAACCAAGGTTGACCCTTCGTCTCGGTCAGGCGAAGTTCCGTTGCTCCCTGATTTTTCAAGCGAACCGTGAATGGAATAGGGGAAAATTGCAAATAGGCCGTCTTCGCCGTCTCCAGCCTAACGTCGACTTGTGCCCAGCCCGCCGAGGAGGCCAGCCCGAGCAGGCAGAGAAGAACTCGCGTAAAGCAATTCATACGTTAGGCAATATGCGGGCGGGCCTAACCCCACGGCAAGAGGTAAGGCAAGTTGGTCTTACGACCAACCGCGACACTCAGGAGAAAACTTTTCTTAGCTCGAAGCGAGAACCGTCTCTGGCACCACGGCATTTTCGATCGGTGCTTGAGCTGCCAAGTTCGCAGAACTTTTCCGGCTCGTGTCCAAACGAAGGGAGGCTTTCAGAGCTTTCTTCCAAGTGCCGTAGAAATGCTTTTTGCAGGCCGCGGCAAAGAGAGAAGGATTAGCTTTTTTTACCTCGGGGGTGATGAGCTTCACTCCTTGAGCCTTCAACTCGAGGATGCCTTCGGCGACCGAGGCCTTCGTCCAACGCTTGCGACGGCGGATCTCATCATAATTGATTCCTGCACTTTCCAAAGCCCGACCCCAGTTGCCGAAACGGCGCCGAGCGGTCGCGATAAGCTTGTTGGACGATTCGTCCATCGACTTGGAGCTAAGATCTGCCCCTTCGGTTTGCAATCTGCGGATCTCTTCGAGAATCCCATCCATATCCCAGCTGCGATACCGGTAAATTTCTTCCGAGGCCAAACCCGCTGCTTCCAAGGCGGCCCGCCAGTCGCCGAAATATTTGGGCCGGATCGCCGCATAAACCATGGAGTTGTGTTGGCTCAAGGCCATCGAACGGAAGGAAAGATCGAAGCCAAGAGCGGCCAAGTTCCGAATCTCTTCCACGATAACCTCTTTCGACCACTTCCGATACTTGCGAACCGCCTCGTAAGAAATGCCCGCCGCCTCCACCGCCTTCTGCCAGCTACCGTAGTAACGGATCGATGCGGCCAAAAGCTCTTGATAATTCAAACGAACGTGATTGGCATAGAGGGCTTCACCTTTTTCTTTCCACTGGCGAATTTCGGTAAGTACCCGCTCTGCACTCCAACGAAGATTTTTACGTGATTTAATATTCATAGATTTCTTTATAGACGGAAAAAACTATTTGTCAAGTCACAGAAAATTTGCGTATCTACATCCTATTGGTGGTTATAGCTTTATATTATTTAATCCCCCCTAGATAGCCTCTTAGCTAAGGCGACTGGAAGACCGGCCTTGATAATTTTTGAGGCAGCTTTTTCCACATCGTAATCCACCCTTCGCAGGTCGACGATCTGCTCCTGGGAGTCGTAGGTCACGTAAGCCGCCCGCCAATCCCCATCTCGCGGTTGCCCCACCGACCCCACATTAAAAAGAAATTTACGGGCCACCTTCAACCGCTCGGGGTGCACATCGACTCTGCGAAATTCAACTGGGCGCACCTCTTTTTCTTTCAAGAAAACTGCGGGCCGATGGGTATGTCCGATAAAACAAAGATTGGTTTTTTGGTAAAAGAAACTCGTTTGTGCCTCAAGCCGAGTCGAGACATAGGCCCAATTTTCTGGGCCGTCCAAAGTGGCATGGGCCAAGGTCCAAGCTGTTTCCGCATGTAACAACGGCAGTCGTCGCAAATAATTCAACTGGGCTGGGCTAAGCTTGCTTCGCGAAAAACTCAACGCCTCTTGCGCTTCCTTCGAAAAGGTTTCTGGACTTTGGGAGTGAGTCACCAGCTCGTCATGATTTCCTTTCACCACTGGACAACCCAAAGCTCGCACCACCTCCACACACTCTGCAGGGTTCGCATTATAGCCAACCAAATCCCCGATGCAGAGAGGGTGGGTTACCTGCTGATCCTCCATATCCGCTAGCACCGCCTCTAACGCTTCCAAATTCCCATGAACGTCGCCAAATATTCCGTATTTCATTTTATCTTCCTCACCCTTTTCTCCGCCGTCTCTTTCTCCAATCGGGTAATCTCGCGTTCCACCACTTCAGGTCTACGGACTTGGCTCGGTGCATCGCCCATCTCACGCCGTAAGTTTTTAAAATACTCTAGCGCCCCCTGCTTGTCCCCCGCTTTCTCTAAGGCGTAGCCAACGAACCGCTCCAAATAAGGAGGCGCATCTCCTTTGCTTAACGCTTCGCGGTAGCACCTAGCCGCCTCCTGATAATCTCCCAACCGTTGCCAATAAAGATCCCCCAATCGCTGAAAAAGAAGCGCCTTCTCTGGAACCGCCTTCGTTCCCCTCTCTAAAAGATCTCGCCCCGCCTCCACCCACCGCCGGGCCTCTATTTTCCGTTTCGTCTCACTGCTTTCCCCGCTGTATTTTTCCGCCGCCACCGCCGCATTCCATGCCAAATGCCAAGAGGCCGTATCCCAGAAAACCGCAACCCGCGGTTGCAGCATCGTCGCCAGTTCCAATGCACTTCTCACTCGAACCCAATGCTGCTCTTCCCAGGCCCCGTGAGCCTGCAACATCAGTGCATTTGCCGCCAGACCACGAAATCCTCCTAAGGCCGCCAACGCCAGTCCTTGCCCTACTTTTTCGCGAATCGCCACCGTCGTCGGTCCGCTAAATCCGTAAGTCGCCTTCCTCTGATCTCGAGCCATGGATTTTTCCCAGGGAATTTTGGCTCCCCCCCAAGCCAGCAAAAGGACCAACGCCCCAGCCACGGCCGCGATTGGCTTCAAATATCTCTCCCCTCAAACATGCAGGCCGCCGCCGCCAAAAGGACCCCAATGTACACTCCCGAGTACCCCAGCACCTCCAGCGTCGTTCGCCACACCACCACATTACCCGCCACAATCTCATCGATCAGATTATAAAGATTAAAATCAGGCACAAGCAGCGCCACCCCCGCTAAAAAAATCCTCACCGTCCAGCGAGTCACCTCCCCCGTCTCCAACCACTGCTCCCTCGCCACCGACTGCAAATGCCCAATCAGATAGACTAAGAGTGTCATCGCCATGACAAAAGTTGTCGAAGTCGCGATCGTGCTAAAAAATACCGCCAAGGCGGCCACCACCGCTAATTTCGCTCCCACTAATAAAACCGCTTGAAGTAAACGCGGGTCCATCGCTTCCGCCCGAATCGCCGCTGCTGCCTCAGAGTCCAGCCCCTCCGCTCGCAAAAACTGTCCTTCCTTCCAACCCAGAACCCCCCAGACCGCCAGTGCCATAATCACCACCATCAGGGCCAAATAAGTGGTCAGCCCAAAATATTTCCCCACAACAAACTCCCATCTGCGTAAAGGACGACAAAGTGCCGTTAAAATCGTTCGCCTTTCAATCTCCCCAGGAATTAACTGGGCCGCCCCCAGTAGCCCCACCAATAAACCCGTCAGACTGATCGCCGCATATCCCAGATCCTTGAGAAACTTAAACTGTTCCTGAAAAGAAAACTCCGTGAAATAGTTCGCTCCGCCGATCAAAACCAAAGCAAAGACCAAAAGTACCGCAAAGACCTTCTGCCGCACCGCTTCCAGAAAGGTGTTGCCCGCCACCGCAGAAATTCTTCGTAAGCAGCCGATCATCGCCGCGTCTCCTCAGGCAAACTTCTCAGAAAATAATCTTCCAACCTCTCCCGCGGAGCCCCCTCCCGCACCACTTGCCCTCCCTTTTTCTTCATCCAAGCCAAGAGCTCCTGCCGATCTCCCTCAGGCAACCCTTGCACCTTTACTTCCCACTCATTTTTCCTCGTCAGCAGATCTTCTAATCGACCTTCCCGCAGCTTTTTCCCACGGTGCAAAATAATCACCCGATCCGCCACATCCTCCACCTGCTCCAAGAGATGGCTCGAGAAAATCACCGTTTTCCCTCGTGCCTTCAATTCGAGAATTAAATCTCGAATCTCTCGTGAGCCTGCGGGATCAACCCCCGCGGTGGGCTCATCCAACATCAGAATTTCTGGATCACCCACCAACGCTCCTGCCAGGCCGGCCCGTTGCAACATTCCCTTAGAGTAGGTGCGCAAGGGCCTTTTACCCGCTTCGCCACCTAACCGAACCAATTCCAGAAGTTCCTTCACTCTCTTCTCCAGTCCTGCCCCTCCCAAACCACTCAACCTCCCATAATATCGCACCAGCTCCGCTCCGCTCAAAAAAATTGGAAAGTAGGGATTTTCTGGAAGAAAGCCGATCTGACGTCGGGCCGCAATCGTTCCCGCACGAAATCCGCACACCTCAGCCGATCCTGAAGTCGGCCGTAACAGGCCCAAAATCATTTTCATCGCGGTACTTTTTCCACTGCCATTGGGTCCAAGTAACCCAAAGACCTCCCCCTTCTGTACCTCCATTTCTAATCCTTCCAGTGCCAGCACTCGGCCCCGAAACCAGCCCATGGAGAACTCCTTTCGCAAAAGGTGGGTATGGACGGCAGGGCTCACTGGATTTGAAAACCCTTGGTACCTGCAATGGCGTTAACTTCTTCCCCTACCACCTCACGAATAAAACTCGCAAGATGGCTTTCTCCAATCTCTTTTTCCATTGCCTCCACCTCATCTCGGTCTCCCTGTAAAAAAACCTCCACCCGCCCATCAGGTAAGTTCGCCGCATGGCCTGAGACCGTAAATCCTTCGGCTATCTGTCGGACACTGTATCGAAACCCGACTCCTTGGACCTTGCCTCGATATGCAATTTTCTTCGCCATCATCACGAACCTATTTTGCCTCCTTCGCCCAAAATCTTCAACCCCCACCCGCCCAAGAATTAACCCCATCTCCCCTAATATTCCCACATTTTTGGGAATTCCATAACGTCCCCCAACCCCGAAACTCGTATATCCGACTCGACCAAAAATCGCCTCACCGCCACTCTTCTTCATGCATCTCACCTTCCTTGGAACTGGCACTTCTCAAGGTGTCCCCATGCTTGCCTGCCACTGCCGCGTCTGCTCCTCCACCGACCCACGCGACCGTCGGTTCCGCTCATCCGTCTGGCTCGAAGACAAAAATCTCAGCGTCGTCATCGATACCTCACCCGATTTTCGTTCCCAAGCTCTCCGCGCCGCGATTCCCCGCCTCGATGCCGTCGTCTACACCCACAGCCACGCGGATCATATCGCCGGCTTCGACGATCTCCGCACCTACTCAGTCAAAAATGGAAACCGTATTCCCCTCTACGCCGATCCCTTCACTCTCTCCCGCCTCGAAAAAGCCTTCGACTACGCTTTCGATCTCAAAATACGTAGTCCCGCCTACGTCTGCCCCGAACCTCACCCCATCACCGGCCCGTTCACCATTGCCTCCACCACTTTTGTTCCCCTGCCCGTCCCTCACGGCAGTATTACCACCACCGGATTTCGAATCGACTGCGCAGGCCGCCCTCGCGCTGCCTACCTTCCCGACTGCGCCGCTGTCCCTCCACCCATCCGCGATCTCATTCGCAATATTCCTGTCCTGATCATCGACGGCCTCCGCGAAGAACCTCACCCCACCCACCTGACAATCGCTCAAGCCATCGAAATCGCCCAAGACATCAAAGCCCAACGCACCTGGCTCACCCACCTCACTCACAACACGCTCCATGCAGAACGCGACGCCACCCTCCCCCAAAACATTCACCTCGCCTACGATGGCCTCCAGATCGATCTCTGAACTTTCTCCCCCACCGCCTCTCCCGCTAGGGTCATTCCCTATGTTCCGCGAACTTTTTGCCTTCTTCCTGCTCTCCTGCCTCCCCCTCAGCCTCGTCGCCGCCCCCGACCCTGATCCCACCGCCACTTCCAATAGCCCCGACCTCGCCGCCCACACCGTTGTCGTCTTCAACCGCGCCGATCCCGATTCGCAATCCCTCGCCGAATTCTACGCCAAAGCCAGATCCATCCCCGCAGACCGAGTCCTCAGCCTCGACGCCCCCCTCACCGAAGAAATTACCCGCGCCGAGTACGATTCAAAAATCCGTTTGCCCCTCGAAGAAATCTTCACTTCCCGCGGTTGGCTCAAACGCGCCGAAAATTTCCTCCCCAATCCCATTCTCGGTCTTCAAGGCTCCGTCCCCGTCCAACAAGCCCAAGACAATCCCATCTGGATCATGGTTCTCATCCGCGGAATTCCCCTGAAAATCGCCGAAGATCCCACCCTCCTCGCTCCCGAGGCGCTTATGGTCCAGCTCCGCCCCAATGCCGCCGCCGTCGATTCAGAACTCGCCCTCCTCCCCATCCAAGGACTCCCTCTCTACGGCCTCGTCGCCAACCCCTACTTCGCTGACAAACGTATCCGACCCTTCGGCCAATTCTTCGCCAACTACATGATCCTCGTTACCCGCCTCGACGGCCCTACCCCCGCCATCGTCCGCCGCATGATCCAAGATGCGGTCGATACCGAAAAAACAGAACTCACCGGCCGCGCCTTCTTCGACATCCGCTCCATCGAGAAAAAAGACGATCCCTACCGCATGGGCGATGACTGGATCGAACGCGCCTCTCTTCTCTTCCAAGCCCGCGGATTCGAAGTCGAAATTGACCGACGGCCCGAAGTCGCTTCCAAATACGCCCCCTGGGACCAAATCGCTTTCTACGCAGGTTGGTACACCCAAGATTGTCACGGCCCCTTCGAAATGCCCTCCGCCCGCTTCCGCCGAGGCGCTATCGCCTACCACATTCACTCCTTCAGCGCCGATACCGTCCGCTCTCAAACCAAAAACTGGGTCGGCCCTTTCCTCGCTCACGGAGCCACCGCCACCATGGGCGCAGTCTACGAGCCTTACCTCCGCTTCACTCCTGACATCAATCTCTTCGTTAGCTCTCTCCTCGCCGGCCTCTCTTTCGCAGAAGCCGCCTACCAATCCCAACTCACCCTCTCTTGGATGGTCACCTTTGTCGGAGATCCCCTCTACCGCCCCTTCCCTAGAAACTTTTACGAAAATCTCGACGCCGCCCAAACCTCCAACTCCCCCGATCTTCCCTGGTTCCGCCTCCGTAAAGCTCGCCTTCTCGCCAACGCTGGCTCCCTCTCCGAAACCCGCAGCGCCGTTACCCAACTCCTCGAAGACTTTCCTAAAAACGAAGTAGTTCTAGAGGGAAGCGCCGATATCTACCGCGATCTCAACGAGAAAAAAGATGCCGTCCGCCTCTACGACGACACCCTCGATCTCCTTGGGAAAAAGGAACCGCGCGATCGCCTCCGTATTCTCATGAAACTCGCCGATCTCTATCGCCGCGACGATAAGGCCAATCAAGCCATGGCCACCTACGAACAACTCATGACCGAATTCCCCGACGCCTCCAAAAGCACTGGCCTAGGCGATCGCGCCCTCGCTCTCGCCTCAGGAGAAGGAATCTCCGAACTGCCCAGCGCCCTCGCCGCCTATAAAGATGAAGTCGAAGGCGCCCAACTCGCTGCCGCCGTCGCCAAAGCCGCCGCCCAACCTCCCGCCAACGTCCGCCCCGAAGCCACCGCCGCCGATCAAGCCGCCGTCGCTCAAGCCGCAGGCTCCCGCCCCGCCTTGCCCGATACCACCACCCCACCCCACGCCCCTGCCCCTCCTGCCCCCACTCAACTCCCCGCTCCAACTCCCGCCACCAACAACCCCACCGATCCCAAGACCCCTAAGTAACTTCACTCCCCACCCAATCTCAAATCCTCCCCTTCGTGCTGGGAACACCCCTCACCCGCGGATCTCTTCGCACCGCTTCCTCCAACGCCCGAGCCAAACCCTTGAAAATCGCCTCGATCTGGTGGTGCACATCCCTCCCATAAAGAATCTCCACATGCAGATTCATCCCCGACTGCACCGCCAACGATCGTAGAAACTCCTCCACTAACTGCGCTGGAAAATTTCCTGCCCGCCCGCGCCGATTCAACCCTCGTAACTCCAAATAAGGTCGCCCACTCAGATCCACCGCCACTCGCGCCAAAGTCTCATCCATCGGCACATGCGCACAACCATACCGTCGGATCCCCTCCTTCTTCCCTAAAGCTACCGCCAAAACCTGCCCTAAAACCAAACCCACATCCTCCACTGTGTGATGCAGGTCCACATCTAAATCCCCCTTCGCTTTTACTTCTAAATCAAACAACCCATGCCTCGCAAAAAGATTCAGCATGTGATCAAAGAAAGGAATCCCCGTCTTTACCTTCGCCGTCCCTCTCCCATCCAAATTCAACCGAACAGAAATCTCTGTCTCACTCGTCTTCCGAGTCTTCTGCGCTTGCCGTTTTCCTAATTTCTTCATCGCACCCTAGTTTCCACGGAATGAGCATGGGCGTCGAGTCGCTCCAATCGCGCCAGAACCCCCACCGCCTTCGCCGATTTCCTCACCGCCGCCTCCCCGTACTCCACCACGCTCACCCGTTTCACAAAATCCTCAACCCGCAACCCCGCAAAAGCCCTCCCCGCACCTCCCGTCGGCAAAGTGTGGCTAGGTCCTGCCACATAATCTCCTAAGGCCACTGCCGAGTAGTTCCCGACAAATACCGCCCCTGCACAACGGATCTCCGCCGCAATTTTTTTGGCACCGCGACAGCACAAGGCAAGATGCTCCGGCGCAATCGCCTCCGCCCACTCCACCGCCTGCCTTAAAGTCTGCGTCCGGACTAATGTCGTTCCTTGCCGCAAGACATCCCGCAGATACTTCGCCCTAGGTTGCTGCGCAATCTGACTTAAAACCTGCGCGAGTACCTCCCCCAGAATCCTCCTCGAAGGGGTCAGCAGATAGATCTGACTCCCCGGTCCATGCTCCGCCTGTGCAACCAAATCGGCCGCCACCCACTCAGGCCTCGACGACTCATCCGCCACCACCGCGATTTCACTCGGCCCAGGAAGAAGATCAATTCCTACCCTCCCAAAAACCTGCCTCTTCGCCTCCACCACCCACCCGCTCCCTGGACCACAGATCTTCTCCACCGGACGAATCGTTTCCGTCCCATAGGCCATCGCCGCAATCGCCTGTGCACCTCCCACCTGATAAATCTCCGTAGCCCCCGCTTTTTGCAGCGCCCAGCCCAACACCGGGTGCACCGGCCCAGGCGTGCAGGCCACAATCTGCTTCACCCCCGCAACTCGGGCCAGCACCACCGTCATCAAGGCCGTCGAAACCAGTGGAGCTGTCCCACCTGGCACATAAACCCCCACTCGGCCTAAAGCAGGAAAGTTTTCCCCAGTCCGCGCACCCTGCCGATTGCGTCCCACCCACCCCTTCGGTCGAGTCCGCCTGGCAAACTCTGCAATATTCTTTTCCGCCAGCGCTAACGCTTTCCTCTCCTGCGCCGAAGGCGCTCGAAACCTTCCTCGAATTTTGATCTCCCCTACGCGGAGTGACTTTTGGGCAAAACGATTATGGATCCGCACCAAAGCCCGATCTCCACCGCTTCGCACCTCCGCAATTATTTTTTCTACTGCTGCCCGTACTCGCCCGTCCGGTTCAGGAGTACGCGTCAGTTCCGCCAAGACCTTGACCGCATCTTTTCTCTTACTCGTGTCGACGATTCTCATAAACCAACTACTCCCACTCAATCGTGGCCGGTGGCTTGGAACTAATATCCAGCACCACCCGATTAATCCCCTTCACTTCGTTGCAGATCCGATTCGAAATCCGTGCCAACAGATCCCCAGGTAACCGCACCCAATCCGCCGTCATCCCATCCTTACTTTCCACCACCCGAAGCGCCACCGCATTGTCGTAGGTCCGCTCATCCCCCATCACCCCCACACTCCGACAAGGCAAGAGCACCGCAAAACTTTGCCAAACCCGGTAGTACCATCCTGAGGCTTTCATCTCCTCCACCACAATCGCATCTGCTTCTCGCAAAATCGATAGATTTTGCTCCTCGATCGCTCCCAAACAGCGCACCGCTAGCCCAGGCCCTGGGAACGGTTGCCGCCAAACCATCTCTTTTGGCAAACCCAGCACCGCCCCCACCTTGCGCACCTCATCCTTAAAAAGCTGCCGCAACGGTTCCACCAAGCCCAACTTCATTCGCTTGGGCAAGCCTCCCACATTGTGATGACTCTTAATCAAAGACGCAGGATTGCCCGCGATCGGTACACTCTCAATCACGTCAGGATAGAGGGTTCCTTGCGCGAGAAATTGCGCCCCCCCACCAACTTTTTTCGATGCTTCGTCAAAAACCCGAATAAACTCGCGCCCGATAATCTTCCGCTTCCTTTCTGGATCCGCCACCCCCCGTAATCTCCGCAAGAACCTCGCCCGTGCATCAATCACCGTGAGATTAAAATGCCGGTGCTTGCCAAAGATTCTCTTCACGCTGGCCACCTCATCCTTTCGCAATAACCCGTTATCTACGAAAATACATCGCAACCGACTGCCAATCGCCCGGTAAAGCAACGCCGCTGCCACGCTCGAGTCCACCCCCCCACTCAATCCAAGAATCACTCGACCCGTCCCCACCTGCTCCCGTACTTCCGCCACCGCCTTTTTCAAAAACGAGCCCATCGTCCAAATTCCTCGGCAACCACAGATTTCTGTCAAAAAATTACCGATAATCTTCTGCCCCTTGGGGGTGTGAGAAACCTCAGGATGAAACTGCAACCCGTAGATATCCCCCTTTCGCACCACCGCATAAGGACTATTCTCCGTTGTCGCCACCGAAACAAAGCCACGCGGCAACCGGGTCACCCGATCCCCGTGACTATTCCAGATCTCCAGCCGATTCGGCAACCGATCCAGCAAAGGACACGCCCGCTTCCGCCGCAAGATTCCCCTGCCATATTCCCGCCTCGTTCCCCTTGCCACCTGCCCCCCAAACTCCTTCACCAAAAGCTGCATTCCATAGCAGATCCCCAAAATCGGAATTCCTAAATGAAATATCTTTCGATCCATCTTGGGTGCGTTTTTTCCGTAGACGCTGGCGGGTCCTCCGCTCAAAACAATTCCCTTCGGCCGTAGCGCCAACACTTTCTTCGCCGAAATCGTGTGAGGAACAATCTCCGA
>CAMCDO010000032.1 GCA_945873585.1 Verrucomicrobia subdivision 6 bacterium
AACTCCCCCACCCCCAAATGAACCAAGCCATTCTTTTCCATCACATGCGCCAATCCATGAATCGTCCGAGCAATCGCTCGATCCAAGGAACGCTGCGCCTCACGCATATCTTTCGCCATCGAACTCTCCAGCAATCGATCATTACTAAACACCAACACCGCATCCGCTACCTTCCGTAGCTCCGCCAAACAGCGATTCGCTCTCTCTTTGCGTCGTCCCCCTTCAAAAGTAAACGGCGCAATCGCCATCACCACCACCTCCGCTTTTTCCATCTTTAAACGCTTAACCAAACTCGGAGCCAATACCGAACCTGTTCCTCCACTTACCGCCACCACCACAATCGCCGTCTGAATGCCCGAAAGAATTGGATCTAAGCTGTCCCCCACCTCCAAACTCAATCCCTCGAGCAATTCAGGCTCCCCACCCGTTCCCAGCCCATGCACTCGCTCGGGCGCTACCAAGATTTTCTTAGCCGCTACTGTACCCCTCAAGGCCAAGGCGTCCGTATCGATACAAATAGTCCGATGCTCTCCTTCACAGGCCACCGCCAGATTATCCAAAACTGCCGAGCCCGCGCCTCCCACCGCTAAAACTGCAACTTTTTCTTTTTCAATGGATAGGTTTTTCATGATTTTCTTCCTTTCGTTCAAGCTAAGAACCGCATCGCCGAAACCATTTTTCCGAATGATTTCTGCAGTTTCCGCCAACCTTGAGTACGGCGCGCTTCCTGACGCTCCGTCTCCGCAGCGTATTTCAAAGTCCCCAACACCGTGGAAAACTCTGGCCGCTCCAAATCACTTTGCTCCCCGAGAAAGTCTCGTGCCCGGCCCATCCGTACTGGTCTTGGAAGAATCTCTCCTGCCAATCGACTCAGTCCCCGCATCCGAGCTCCGCCTCCTGTGAAAACCACCTCCGCTTCCACCGCACCCCATAGATTTTGCTCCTCTAAATCATCCCGAATAATCGTCAGGGTCTCCGCCATCCGCGCTTGCAGAATCTGAACCATCGCTTCTTTATAAAATGTCCGTCCGTCAAAGCTGATCTCTCTTGCCAGCGTGATCTTGGCCTCTTTTTCCTCTTCCTCAATTACCACTGCACCCATCTCTTTCTTCAGCTTCTCCGCTCGCGCATAGGGTATCTCGAGCCCAATCGAAAGATCCTGCGTCAGGTGATCTCCTCCCACCCCATGCACAGCTGAATGCACCACCGCTCCATCCCGCCAAACCACTACATCGGTCACCCCCGCACCAAGATCCACCACCACCGTTCCACGCTTCCGCGACTCCTCTCCCAACACTGCCAAACCCGAGGCATACCCAGAAAAAGTACAGCCCTTCACGCGGATTTTCTGATCAGCCACACACTGCACCGCACTCTGCAGTTTCGTTCGCTTCCCAGTTACCAAGTGATAATGGGCTTCAATCTGCTCCGTATGCACTCCCAGAGGGCTCGGTGAACCCACCCCACGATCCAGGGAATATCCACGCAAAAGCTCATGCAAAATCGCGTGATCACGGTTTAAGGGCAAATTGGACGCTAAACCATTCAACTCCTCCAACGTCGCCTCCGTCACCCGATGATCATTCTCCTCCAGTGTCGCACCCCGCACCGACTCGTTTCGCGAACAGAGATGCGTTCCACTCAAAGACATGTACACCTCAGTGATCTCCGCTTGGGTCCTGCGCTCCGCTTCCGCCAAAGCCATCCGCGCCGCAGCCTGCGCATGCCCGAAATCCGTCACCTCCGCCTTACGTACCCCCGCCGAGGCTGATTCCCCCACTCCCAATAGGGTCAAGGAACCATCCTCCGCCATCTCCGCTACCGCCACTGTCATTTTTTGCGTTCCAAGATCGGTCGCAATCAGGATTTCGTTGCTGGATGTTCTACGCATAATCATATTCGTTTTCTCCTAGTTAGTTAATAAAGGTTACCGGGACATTTCGCTCGGGAGTTAAATCAACCGTGTTGACGATTCGTCCTTTGGACTCCGCATATTCGAAAATCACATTCAATCTCTCGAACTGTTCCCGCAGATAACTACTCCGAAACCGAATCTTCCCGCCCCTTGGGGTCGCCACCTGAAATCGGCCTGGCCCCTCCAAAAGGAGACTCGAGCAATCTAACCCGTCTCGGATTGGTGCTAATGGCGCCTCCCGCAAAAAGACTAAGACCGCTCGCAAATCCGCACTCGCCGTTTGCTCTCCCTCGACGACTTCGTCCGATGAGATACCCCGAATCGTCGGCAAGGACATCAGCTTTTCGCCAGGCCTCGGCTTCAAGACGAACCCACGACTATCAATGTAGTACATCGGTTGAGCTAACTGCATCCCCACGCTCGCCGTCGGGCAAAGCAATGCCACCGGACGCCGCTCCTCAACATATATAAATAAGGTGTCAGGCAAATGCCGCTCCACCCGCACGCTGGCGACATTCGGCAGTCTTTCCAGCGACTCCTTCACCTCCGAAAGTGATAACCGTAAAAGATTTTGCCCAATTTTGACCCCACTCGCCGAGACCAACTCTCCTTTGCCGATTTTGTTTTTCGGCTCGATTTGGAAGCGCCGCAAGGTGAAGTCTGCATTCTGATACAAAAGTGTTCCTAAAATCACATCCATCCCCACCGAGGTCACCATCGCTACCAGTGCGAGTGATCCCGCTATCAAAAGAATTCCACCCACCCGCCGACTCAGCGCCTGCGCCTGCCCTTTCGCAGACATTTTCGCTGCCAGTACATGCCGTGCCCTCCGATGCCTTGTTTTTCTTTTTTTGGTTCCGAAGATGTTTTCTAAATGCCATTTCATGCGAGTACCCCTTTCTGATTTCGTGCCCAAGAAAACTCCAGAATCTTCAAACAGAGATTCCCAAAATCAATTCCCGCTGCTTGGCCGGCCCTCGGCAAAAGACTCAAATCCGTCATGCCAGGAATCGTATTCACCTCTAAAACCACCGCCTTCCCCTCAGCGTCCACTAGGAAATCGACCCGCGATAGAATTTCACATCCCAAGGCCTCATGCGCTTTCTTGGCCAGCTCTTGCAACTCCAAGGCCTTCTCTTTCGCCAGCGGGGCTGGACAAAGATACTTTGTCGAACCCGCGGTATACTTATTTCGATAATCGTAAAAGCCCTGGGTTGGCCGCACCTCCACCACCGGCAACGCCTGCTTGCCCACAATCCCCACCGTCAATTCCGCACCCTCTACCAGACGCTCAATCATCATCGGTCCCTTCCACTTCCCCGCCGCTTTCCGCGCTTTTTCTGCTTCCTCCTCTGTTCGTACCAGATGCACCCCCAAGCTTGATCCTTCCGAGACAGGTTTCAGTACGTACGGCGGCAGCCAATCATTCTCTTTCGTCCACCCCATACCCTCAGCTAATGGAATTCCCGCCGCTCCCATCACTTCCTTCGCCCGAAGCTTATCGAAGGCTAGCGCACTCGCCACCGCCCCGCTTCCTGTGTAAGCCATCCCCATCGCATCCAGCTCAGCCTGCAACGTTCCGTCTTCCCCGTAGCTTCCATGTAAACAGAGAAAACAAATATCGGTTCCTGCGGGTACCTCGACCTGGCGCGACTTTACATCCACCTCCACCAAACGAACTCCCATCGAGCGCAACGCTTTCGCTACCGCCGCCCCGCTCCGCTGAGAAATCTCACGCTCACCCGAGACTCCCCCCGCCAGGACCGCCACTTTCATTTTTTCAGGCTTCATTCGTCTTCCCCCAACACAATCACTTCAGGCTCGAGCACAATCCCACGATCGCTTTTCGCCCGCATCTGCACTTTTTCCATTAATGCCAAAACATCCACTGCCCTAGCTCCACCCTGATTCACGATAAAATTACCATGGACTGGAGATATTCTTGCTCCACCCACCGCAGTGTCCTTCATCCCCATTTCCTCAATCAGTTTTCCTGCTGGAATCGATTCAGCGTTTTTGAAGATACAGCCCGCACTCGGCGCTGCCGGTTGAGAATCCCACCTTTTCCGACTGTACTTCTTCAAACGCTCCGCAATCTCCACTGGGTCCACCGCTTTACCCACTAGCACCGCCCCCACCGCAATCTCTTCCATCAAACGAGGAACCCTGCGGTACTTCACTTCGAATTCACTCGCGGCCACTTCAACCACTTTCCCTTCACGATCCATTACCCGCACGCTCTCGACCGCTTCAAAAGTCCACGATTCCATCGCCCCCGCATTCATTCTCATCGCCCCCCCCAAAGCCCCAGGAATTCCCTCCATAAATTCTAACCCGCCAATCCCCGCCCCCTTCGCCACTGCCACGATCTGCTTCAACCGCGCTCCTGCACCCGCGTGAATCTTTCCCTCCACCGCCTCAATTTTACTCATCCCAGGTCTTCCAAAATGAACACATACTCCAGCAATCCCCCCATCCCGCACCAGCATGTTACTCCCCCGACCCACCACCGTCAGCGGCACCTTTTGCTCCGTGCAAAATCGCACCACCTTGCCCAGAACCTCTTCACTATCCGGCTCAAACCAAACTTGTGCAGGACCTCCAATCCGAATCGTCGTATGCTTTTTCATCGGTTCGTACCAGCGCACCTCCCCCTTTCCCGCTACCATTTTCTTAATCTGTAAAAAGAGTTCGACCTCTTTCGCCATCCTTCTTCCTAGGGCCGTCACATCCCCAGCGCCCATCACCAGAAAAAGATCTCCCTCTTGCCAAATCCGACCCAAAATCGTCCTCGCCTCCGCCATCGAATTCGCCACTTCTACCGGCTTACCCAGAGCCACACATCGCGTGGCTAATTCTGCTAAACCCGCCCCCTCCAAAGGCTTTTCTCCTGCCGCATACACTGGAAGCAAAACCACCACATCTGCCAAGGCTAACGCTTCCGCAAAGCCCTGAAGAAATGTCGCCATCCGAGTGTAACGATGCGGCTGGAATACCGCTACCACCCTCGCTCGCCCCCTCGCCCTCGCCGACCCAATCGTTGCCACTACCTCTTTCGGATGATGAGCATAATCGTCCACCACCTCGATTTCAGGGGTCGAAATTAAAATCTCAAACCGACGATCCGCCCTTCGAAACGCGGCCAATCCCTGCCTTATTTTTTCCACGCTCAAACCTATCTCCGCCGCCACCGCTAAAGCGCCCAAAGCATTACCCGCATTATGCCTTCCAGTCGCCGCCACTTGAAATACTCCCAACTCTTTACCCGCCTTAGTCACAGAGAATTTTTGCCCCTCCGCACTCTCCCCTTTCCATTCACCCACATAATCCGCCCCACTTTTCTCCCAACCAAAAGTCACCTTCTTTGAAATCTTTTCTGCCGCTGCCATCGCCTCTTTTTCCGCCCGCGCCACCACCACGCAACCACCCGCCACCTGCCCTAGTACTTTACCATACGCTTGAATCACCGCCGCCCCATCCAAGTACCGATCCGCATGCTCGTGATCCGCATTCAACAGAAGCGCTGCCCAAGATAGTAATTCTGTCGGGGCACCTTCACTTTCGTCCACTTCCGCAATCAGCCACTCTCCTTTTCTCCATGCCCCCGACGCCCCTAGCGATGGCGCGTATCCTCCCAGATAAAAGGAAGGGTCTTGCCCTGCTTCCCGAAAAATTTGCGCCAGCATCGTCGCCGTGGTGGTTTTTCCATGCGATCCGAGCACCGCGACTAACTTCCGTGCCCCCGCCAATTTCGCCAGCACTTCCGATCGACGTACCCGTGCCATACCCCGCCGCTTTGCTTCCACCCACTCCGCGTTGCTATCGGGAATCGCCGCCGATGCCACGATCACCTCCGCACTCCCGATCGATTCCGCATCATGACCCAAAGCCACCACCATCCCACGCTTCTTTAACCGTTCAGGAATTTCTTTTAAATCAGAACCACTCACTTCATGCCCCAGATCCATTAAAACCTCTGCTAACGGTGTCATGCCAGATCCCGATACCCCAATTAAATGGATCCGACGTCGCCCTGTTGTCCACCACTGCGTATCAAAGGACATGGTCAATCGCCTCCGCAATTTTTTCTGATGCCGCCAAACTCTGTTTTTCATGAGCTAACTGACCCATCCGATCACGCCGAGTTTTTTCCATCAACAATCGAGCTATCCTTTGTCCCAACTCTGTCCCAACTAAATATTTTTCTTCGATCACCTCCGCCGCCCCTGCTTGGCTGTAGGCCTTGGCGTTGGCCACTTGATGATTCCCCGCCGCTGCGGGAAATGGCACTAGAATCGCAGGCACCCCACAGATCGCTAACTCCGCCAAAGTTCCCGCACCTGACCTCGAAACCACCAACTCTGCTGCCGCATAGACCGCCTCCATCTCATCGCAGAATCCTACGACCACCGCATGAAAACCCCGGCCAGCATACCCCTTCCGCACCTTCTCCACCTGCGCTTCTCCCGCCACATGTAAAATCTGTATCTTCTGCGCTTGGCTCTCCAGCGCCCCTAACCCGCGAAGCATCGCTTCATTTAAACCCCGCGCACCTTGGCTTCCTCCGACCACCGCCACCAGATGGCGTCCAGGATGGAGCCCAAGTCTCTTCAACGCTTCCTCTTTGCCTATTCCGCCTAAACGCGCCCGCACTGGTGTTCCAGTTACCTCCACCTTCGCCCCTACCAGATGAGACCTACACTCTTCAAATCCCAGAAATACTTTCTCTGCCCCACGCGATAACCATCGGGTCGCCCGTCCAGGAATCGCATTCGATTCATGAAGAAAATAAGGAAGCCCCGCCAACCGCGCTGCCCCCACTGCCGCTCCCGAGACAAATCCTCCCATGCCTAAAACCCCTCCAGCTTTAAATTTTTTCAACTCGACCCCTGCCTTCCGTACTGCCGAAACCAGACTCCATCCAAAACGACCCGCTCCCCACACCCCGCTCCAACCCACCGCTGGAATCTCCACTCCATGCGCCGCCTCTCCCGCCCCCGATAAGGCCCGATGATCCACTTGCTTATTCGAAATAAAGAAACACACCTCATGCCCGCGCCGCCGCACCGCCTCTGCCACTGCCAATCCAGGGAAGAGATGTCCTCCCGTTCCCCCGCAAGCGATCGCTAGTTGCCCCATAAGTCCGATCACGTGTGCTTTCCTACCAAACGCCGACTTTTGGCCGTTTCCTCATAATGGGCTTGCCGATGCAGCGAGAGCAGAAGCCCTACCGCCGCCAAACAAAGAACTAAATTAGATCCACCGTAACTGATAAAGGGCAAACCCACCCCCTTCGGCGGTAATAAGCCCGTGACCACCGCGAGATTCGCCACCGACTGCATCGCCACCAAGGTCGTTAGTCCCATGCTCAACGCCATTCCCGTGAGATCGGAGGCATGACAAGCGATGTAGCTTCCCAGAAGGGTAAAAAGTAAAAAAATGAAAACTACTGATAACGTGGCCCACAAACCGAGCTCTTCCCCCAGAATTGGAAAAATAAAATCGGTATGCGCTTCTGGTAGATAAAACATTTTTTGAATGCTCTGGCCGATACCTACTCCGCGGGTTCCTCCTGATCCCAGTGCCACTAGCGCCTGCGACACCTGATAACCTCCTGACTGCTGGTGAGCCTCTGGATCCATGAACGCCACCAATCGATCCAGGCGCTCCGGCATGGTCAAAGCCACCGCCACCAATCCACCAGCCGCTAGGAGACCCAAAATTCCTAAAGGTAAAATCGGTGCGCCACCCACAAAAAGCACGATCGATGCCGCCGCAATCACGAACAACGCCGAACCTAAATCAGGTTGCTTGACCAACAAACCTACCGGCACGAGCAGGATGAGCATGGGCAGGATCAGCCCGTGCCAAGGACTCTTCATCCTGGCTCCTTGAAACCGGACCCAGGCCGCCGCCGCAATCACCGTAGCCAACTTGAGGAACTCACTCGGCTGCACCGCAAAAGGCCCCAGTGGAATCCATCTCGCCGAACCCTTGACCGACTTGCCCAATCCTGGAATCAAACACAACACAACCAAGAAGGTCGCCAAACCAAGAATCCAAGCGCCTCGAGTAAGCAGAATCTTCGGATCCAACCGACTCAACACCGCGCACACCCCAAGTCCCACCGCAAGCCAGAGCATCTGTCTTTGGAGGAAAAAAAGAGGTTGGCCCCGATTCTCGGCTGAGAACGCGCCTACGCTGGTCAACATGATCAGGCCAGCCCCGATCAATAAGGCCACGCAGACGAGTAGGGTGCGCGCAGTGTTTCGTCCCATTGTGAACTCAGTTCGTAGTCGGCTTCGGCAACATCGCCATGTCGGTTGGACCGGCAGGAGCGGGCGTCGCCACAGGAACCGCCGCCTTCGCCGAGGCTTCCCCAGGAACTTGAATCTTCATCCCGACCTTCAATTTCTTCGGGTCGGTGATGGAGTTGAGTTTGGCTAGGGTATCCGCTTTGGTTCCGAACTTCTTTGCAATCTTCGCCAGTGTATCTCCAGGAGCCACTTTGTAGCTGCCTGCTGGACTCGACTCTTGCTTCGCCGCCGCCGCCACCACCGCCTTCACTGGGGTTGAGGCTGTCACCACCGCTTTTTTCGTGGTCCCAGCTCCTGCCGCTCCAGGGATGATCAACTTCTGACCGATTTTCACTGTCGTCCCCTTCAGGGCGTTCGCCTGAATCAAGGCGGCGGAGGTTACCCCGTTCGCCTTGGCGATCTTTGCGATGGTTTCTCCTTTGCTCACCACGTGACTACGCTCTGCAGTCGGTGCCGGTGACACCGCGACGGGAGGTATCGCTTCAGTCGGGGCCGAATCCTGCGTTTGCCAGACTTTATCATCAGGGCTTGGCATCGTGCTCGCCACCTCTGCCACGGGAGCCGCCGCCGCTTCGGGCGCTTTGGCTACTTCCGCTTGGGGGGCAGGCATCGTTTCAGGAATCGCCGTCATTCCTGTTTCGGGATTACCCCGTAACAGGTGATAGGCACTAATCCCGACGATCACTACCACGTGCAGGCCCAGCACTACCAAGAAGATAGTGGAAAGCCGATTGAGGCCTCCCGTCTTCGCTGGGCGCTCGGTTGGCTCACCTTCCATCGCCGTGGGGTTCGTACGTTTCGTTGAGTATTCTAGCAGTTCATCACTCATGGTTTCTTTTCCTCCTGTGGCAGAGCGATGACGCACTGCCTGTATTTTTCTCCTCTTTCCTCGAAGTTCTTAAACTGGTCGTAGCTGGAGCATCCTGGGCTCAGCAAAACATTCTCCCCCTCACGCGCCATCTCTGCCGCTCTTCGCACCGCTTCCCCTAAATCTTGCACCCTTCGACATGGCATCCCTCCACTCCAAGCTTTTTCCATTTTTTCTGCCATTTCCCCGAGCAAGAAGACCGCACGCACTTTCCCTTCGAGAGCTGGACGACTTGTTCTCACATCGAATCCCTTGTCTTTTCCTCCCGCAATCAGGATGACCGGTCCAACTAATCCACTGACCGCTCGCTCCATCGCATCAAGATTCGTCGCCTTCGAATCATTGATCCAGGTCACGCCTGCCCGTACTGCCACCACCTCACATCGATGAGGCAGAGCTTGGTAACTAGAAAACACCTTTTTCACCACTTCTCGGGAAATTTCCATCGCGTCCGCCACCGCCAAGGCCGCCAAAAGATTTTCCGCATTATGTTCGCCCCGCAACTTTGTCGCATCCTGCCTCATTACCTTCTCTCCATGCGCACATAGCCAACCCTCCTGCAGGGTGTACTCCGCACCCGTCGCCTCCACCGTAAAAACGATCTCCCTCGCTTGGCCCTTCGGCAAAACCAGCCCCTTGTTAATTACCGCCACATCTTCCGCTTTCTGATTCTCAAAGATCCGCGCCTTGGCCGCGGCATACGACTCCATCGTCGAATACCGATCCAGATGATCAGGAGTTAAGTTCAAATAAACTGCGATCCGCGGACGAAAGGTCTCGATCGTCTCCAACTGAAAAGAGCTCACCTCCGCCACCGCCCAATCGAGATCACGACTCAAGGGGGCCACCTCGCAAAGAGGCTTTCCATAGTTGCCACAAGCCACCGCCCGCTTCCCTGCCGCTTGTAGAATCTGTGTGATCAACTCCGTCGTGGTGCTTTTCCCATTCGTGCCCGTCACCGCCACTACGGGACAAAGGCAAGCCTGCGTACCTAATTCCAACTCCCCGAGCATCGGAACCCCAGCACCCTTCAACTCCAGAATTATCGGACGATCAGGGGAAATCCCCGGACTAATAATCGCCCGGTCAAAACCTTTACCCGCCACGCTCTTCTGCCCCGTGATCACCTTCGCCCCGCGGGCTTTCATCCGAAGTCCCACTCCCGCTACTGCAGGATCGGTAGACTCGTCAAACATAGTCACCTCCGCTTTTTGCCCAAGCAACCACTCGCCCGCTGCGACTCCGCTGCGACCCATCCCCACCACTATGATTTTTTTGCCGTTCCATGAACTCAAGATTCCTTTCACCTCAGCTTGAGCGAGGCCAAGCCCGCTAGGGCAAAGACCACGCTGAGGATCCAAAACCGGGTCACCACCGCCGTCTCACTCCAACCGCGGAGTTCAAAGTGGTGATGAATCGGTGACATTGCGAAAATTCGTCTCCCCGTCAGGCGAAAGGAAAGGACCTGAAGAATCACCGAAACAGCCTCCATAACAAAAACCCCGCCGATCACCGCGAGGAGCAGCTCTTGATTCAAACAAATCGCCACCACCGCCACCGCTCCTCCCAAAGCCAAAGAACCGGTATCCCCCATGAAAACTTGAGCGGGATGACAATTAAACCATAGGAATCCCAAAGACGCCCCAAAGAGAGCTGCACAGAAAATAACCAACTCCTCCCCTCCGGGTACGCGGGGTAAAAATAGATACGAGGCAAGCCTCGCGTGGCTCGAGAGGTACGCAAACAGCCCTAAGACCATCGCCACCGTTAAAATACAACCCGAAGCCAACCCATCCAGCCCATCAGTCAAATTCACCGCGTTCGAACTACCCACAATAATAAAAACAAAGAAAAGCAACGCACCCCATATCGGTAGGTTGAATAGAAAGAACTCTTCTCGGATAAATGGAATTTGTAACTTCAGCGCTGCCTCGCGAGCCTGCGGCATCAAAAGCAAAGCCCCCGATACTCCCGCCGCCACCAAACCCTGCACCAAGAGTTTCTGTCTACCACTCAAACCACCCGAAGTCTTTTTCTTAACTTTCGCGTAATCGTCGCAGAATCCCAAAATTCCCAAAGCCAAAGTACTGCCCAAGGCCAACCACAAATAAGGATTCGTCGGCCGCCCCCAAAGCAAACAAGACAAAGTCAGTGAAAACAAAATCAGCACTCCACCCATCGTCGGCGTCCCCTGCTTCTTCTCATGCAGATCGGCCAACTGGTGCACTTCCTCTTTGCGCCGAAGCGGTTGCCCAAGCTTCAGTCGATGCAGGCCTCGAATCACCGAGGGTCCCATCCATAAACAAAACCCAAACGAGGTCAACGCCGCCCCTACCGTTCGGAAGGTGACATACTGAAAAACATTCAGAGGGCCAAACCAGTCGCTCAGCAGGCTGAGGTAGTACAACATTACTGTTTTCCCTCCCGTAATCCTGCCGCAACTTTTTCCATTTCTTCTCTTCGACTCCCTTTCACCAAAATTCTGTCGTCCTCTTTCGCTTCCGCCCCGTAGGCTTGTAAAAGTTTTTCCCGACTAGGAAACCATCGCACCCAGTTCCCCGCCCGAATTTTTTGGGCGCCGTCCACTAAACACTTCGCTTCTTCTCCAACCACAAAGCACAAACCAGTCGATCCTCGCGCCACCGTCGCCCCCGCCTCTTCATGCAACATCGCGCTGAACGAACCCAGTTCCGCCATCGCTCCGAGCAGGGCAACATTCCGACCCGAGCCAGGCAACCTCTCCAAAGTTTCTAAACCCGCAACCAAACTATCTGGGTTCGCATTGTAACTATCGTCCAAGAGCCACCCAGCCACATGCTTCTCCAGCTTCAATCGGCCTTTGGGTAAAACAATTCCCTCTAATGCCGAGGCCGCCGCCTGAGGCTCTGCTCCCAACTCCACTCCCGTAGCAAAAGCCTGCGCCGCATTCATCGCCATGTGTGCTCCAGGGATCCGGAGCAACACTTCCATCCGCCCCTTCGGGCCGGCACAAACGAAACGCGTCGATTCCCCTCCACACTTCATCTCTTCCAATCGGTAATCCGCCCGGGGCGAACGACCCACCCTGACCACGCGCGCCCGACATCCCTCCAAGGTTAGTTTTTCAAAAGGATCATCCGCATTGCTCACCGCCAATCCCGATGCAGGCAACGCCCGAACCAGCGCGCCCTTTTCCTTCGCCGTCGCTTCCCGCGAACCCATCCCCTCGATGTGCGCCCATCCTACATTTGTCACCAACCCCGCCTCAGGTTCCGCCAACTCCGCCAAGGGTCCAATCTCCCCGGGAGCACTCATGGCCAACTCCACCACCGCCCAACGATCCTCCGCTCCCACTCCCAACAAGGTCAAGGGAACCCCAAAATGATTATTTAAATTACCTGGAGTCCGATAAGTCGATCCCGTCGTTCCCAAGACCGCCGCCAACATTTCTTTCGTACTGCTTTTTCCTGAACTTCCAGTCACCGCAGCTACCCGTACCGATAAGCTTCTTCGATAGCCCTGCGCTAATTTCTGCAAGGCGTCTTGGGTATTTGCTACCTGCAGGATTGTGAAACCTGCCGGAACCTTCCCCACTTCGCTTTTTTCAACTAAAGCCGCAATCGCTCCTTTTTCTGAAGCCGCCACCACATACTCATGTCCGTCGTTCTTCGGACCGCGTATCGCCACAAAAAGCTCACCCGGCTTCACCGTCCGCGAGTCAATCCCCACCCCAAAAGCCACCCGCTCCCCCTTACCCTTGACCACTTGGGCTCCTGCCAAATCCGCAATTGTCGCCAAAGAAAGCGGCTTCATCCCCGACTCCTTTCCGTCAGCGATCGCTCAATCTCCCGACGGTCAGAAAACGGCATCTTCTCTCCACGGATTTCTTGAAACTCTTCATGCCCTTTGCCTGCTACCAAAACCACATCCCCAGCTTTCGCCCCCAGCACCGCCGCACGAATCGCCTCCGCCCGATGCTCGATCACCTCCACCGCCCGACCCTTCGGCACCCCCGCCACCATTTCGCTTAAGATTATTTTTGGATCCTCGTTTCGTGGATTGTCCGAAGTCAAAATCACCCGATCCGCCAAGCGCGCTGCCACCGCCGCCATCTTCGGACGCTTCCCCTTGTCCCGATCCCCTCCCGCTCCCAACACCACCCAAAGATTTCCACGGCACAACGGACGAACTGTCTCCAAGGCTGCCCCCACTGCCTCCTCCGTATGCGCAAAATCCACCAATACAAAAATTTCTCCCTCTCCAGCAATCCTCTCCATTCGCCCTGGTACCACTGGCGCACGACCCAAAGCACTCGCTACTTTTTCTGCCGAGAGTCCACCCAACATCGCCGCACTCGCCGCCGCCAGCGCATTCAAAACATTGAATCGTCCCCACCATGGTAAACTCGTCGGTATCTCGCCCTCCGGGGTGCACAGAATAAAAGTACTCCCACCCACCCCCATCTTCAGATCGCGCGTATGCACATCTCCCCGCTCCACTCCATAGGTCAAGACCCGCACCCCAGGAGCACACTGCGCCATCATTCGGATTCCCGCTGGATCTTCCTGATTGATCACCGCAAACGATCCCGCTCGCAATCCTCGAAAAAGCAGACTCTTCGCCTTCTCGTACTCCTCCATGCTCTGATGGAAGTCGAGATGATCCCTCCCCAAATTCGTAAAGACCGCACCTGCAAAATCAACCCCCTCGGTTCTCCCTTGTTCCAAAGCATGCGAACTCACCTCCACCGCCGCCGCCCGACATCCATTCTCCCGCATCTTCGCCAAAAATTGCTGCAGATCCAATGCCTCGGGAGTTGTCTGCTTTGCCGAAACCCGCCCTTTCCCTGTGTCATTCCCTACCGTGCCCAAAAGACCACAACGTAATCCGCCGGCTTCGAAAAGCGCTTGAATCAACATCGCCGTCGACGTTTTTCCATTCGTGCCGGTTAACCCAATCACTCGAACCTCTTTCGAGGGATGCCCATAAAAGTTTGCCGCCATCCGACCCAACGCCCTTCGCCCATTTTCAACCCGAATATTCGGCCCAGCCAAATCCATCATCTTCTTCTCCGCCACGATCGCCACCGCCCCACGCTCCATCGCATCAGGAATATAACTATGCCCGTCTCTCGCCTTTCCCTTCCAAGTACAGAAAAGGGATCCCGCTGCCACTGCAGTCGATTCATAGGCCAAGGCTGAAACCTCCGCTTGCCTGCCCCCTTGCCACTCCTTCACCACCACCCCTTGCATGATTTCGGTCAGCTTCATAATGCTGTTCGGCGTGCCACCACCGTTCCTCGGTTCAAGTTGAGTTGTTGCGCCACTTGAGTTGCAATCCGACTAAAAGCTGGGGCCGCCACTTGACCCCCGTAATAAATTTTTCCTTTCGGTTCATCGACTAATATCGAAACCAAAAATTCAGGCCGATCTGCAGGTAAAAATCCAATGAAAGAAGCCCGATGCTTGTCCTTGGCGTATACCCCGTTGGATATTTTCTGCGCTGTACCTGTTTTCCCTGCCACTTCGTACCCAGGAACCTCCGCCTCTTTCGCCGTTCCCTCCTCCGCTACAACTCCCCTCAAAGCCTCCACCACTTGCGCCGCCGTTTCAGGCTTCACCGCCTGACAAACCACCTTCGGCAAAAACTGCAGAACCACTCGGTTATCACGATCCACCACCGCCTTGACAAAACGTGGCTCCATTCTCTTTCCCCCATTCGCTATCGCCCCATAAGCCAACGCCATTTGCAAATTCGTCGCCGCGATCTCGTAGCCCATCGGGATTCGGGTGATCGAAAGTTTCGTCCAGTTTTTTACCGAGCTCAACCGACCTGCTTCCTCCCCGGGCAACGCGCCCTCCCCTTTTTGGGTTTTCTGCCCAAACCCAAAAAGCCGCGCATACTCGTACAATTTCTCATCTCCCAGCTGAATCGCCAACTTCGCCATCCCAATGTTACTCGACTTCGCCACCACCTGCCGTAACGAGAGCATCCCATAGGCCTCATGATCTTTCAGGGAACGCCCCGCATAGAACATCTCCCCGTTTTCACAAAAGAACTGACTCTCTAAGTCGACAACTCCTTCGTTCAACCCCGCCGCCAATGTCACCACCTTAAAGGTTGATCCTGGCTCATAAGTATCCGCCAACCCCCGATCTTTCACCCCCTCCGCCTCAAATGTCTTTCTCTGGTTCGGATCAAAAGAGGGTCGGCTTACCATCGCCAAGATTTCTCCTGTCGCCGGCCGCATCACCACAATGTGCAAATTCTCCGGAGAAAATTTTTCCAGTAAGTCATCCGCTTCCCGCTCCACAATATGCTGAATGCTTTGATCCAAAGTCAGCACCACGTGGTATCCATCTCTCGCCGGACGATCGCTTAACCGAAAATAGGGTATCTCCCGACGATGCACATCTCGGGTGATCCGCCTTTCGCCCGCCACTCCCCGCAAATAACGATCCATCGATTTTTCCACTCCAGCTTCCCCCACCTCAAACGAAATCGGCCGTTCCAACCCCATCACCGTTTGCTCCCGTAAATCCACATACCCTAACACTTGCGCTGTCTCCGTCCCGTTCGGATAATTTCGCACCGTCTTCCGCTTCAGCTGAATACAACTAAGTTTAGCTGCAAGTATCTTACCTTCCATCTCTGGTGTTAAGCCTTCCGCAATCTTCTGATACCGATTTCCGGGATCGGCCTGACCCTTGAGCCACTCTGCGGATACTCCCAGCAATCCCGCCAAAATCGGCAACTCCTTCGGACGCTCCCCCAGTACCTTTCCATCTAACCGCACTTCGATCAACGGCATGCTTTGCGCTAAGACCCGCCCACTCACATCCAAAATCGATCCCCGTTGCGCCGCCACTGGCTCCCCGTTCGTATGCATTCGAATCGCCTTCTCCCGATAAACATCCTGCTTCA
>CAMCDO010000033.1 GCA_945873585.1 Verrucomicrobia subdivision 6 bacterium
TGAGGAGTGATGCCCAGTTGAGATTCTTCGAGAGCTTTACGGACGGGGTCGAGGGTAGCGGCGTCCCAGGGTTGAATGACGAGGAGGCGCGGTTCGGGGGCAGTGATACCTGCGAGTTCTTTGAGTCGCATGGTGGAGCCATAGGCTTCCACCCGAATGTTTTCGACGAGAGCGGCGGAGGCTTTGCCGGTGCGAACACCTTGGAAGTCCTCCTCCACCTTGAGGAGGGTCTTGTCCATTTTTTCCTCGGTTTCGAGGAGGATATCGTCGGAGGCCATAAAGGAGGAATGGCTAAAGAGAGAAGGGTGTCGCTTGGGGCGACGGTCCTCCTCGATCAGCTTTTGGGTTGGCTTTCGCCAGGACGGTATTCCTCTTCCGCTTTATCGAAGGCTGCTTCCATTCCGCCCAAGAAGTCGGACGATTTGGAGTTATCTTCGAGTACGTTGCGTTCTTTTTCAAAGGCTTCGTCGGAGTAGGCGGCGGCCTTGATGGAGAGGCCGATTCGGCGTTCCGCCTTATTTAAGCGAATGACGCGGGCTTCAATCTCTTGGCCGGGCTTGAGGACGTCTTTGACCTTGGCGATACGCTCTTCGGATATCTGCGAGATGTGGACGAGGCCGTCGAGGTCTCCCTCGAGCTGAATAAAGGCGCCGAAGCTGGCGACTTTACTGACGGTGCCTTTAACCATCTGACCGATCTTGAAGCGGCTCTCGACCAACTTCCACGGATCTTCGGCGAGTTGTTTGAGGCCGAGGGAGATTCGTTGGTTGGCTTTGTCGATGCCGAGGACTTGGGCGTCGACGGTATCGCCTTTTTTGACGACTTCCGAGGCGGGAGTGGGTTTGCGGGTCCACGACATATCGGAGACGTGAATCATGCCATCGATGCCTTCCTCCAGCTCGACGAAGGCACCATAGGCGGTGGTATTGCGGACGACCCCTTTGACGGGGCGACCGACGGGGTAGCGCAGGTGGATCTCTTCCCATGGATTGGGTTCGAGATGGCGGACGGAGAGAGAGAGTTTCTGCTCTTCCTTGCTGACGCTGATGACGATGGCTTCGATCTCTTGTCCGTCTTGAATGACATCGCTCGGACGAGCGATGCGGCGGGTCCAAGATAGTTCGGAGACGTGAACCAGGCCTTCGACGCCGGGTTCGAGTTGAACGAAGGCGCCGTAGGGGACAAGGCTGGTGACCTTGCCACGGATCTTGAGATTGACGGGGTACTTCTCGGCGATTTTGTCCCAAGGATTTTCCGACATCTGTTTGAGGCCGAGGGAAACGCGGAGGCGCTCCTTATCGATCTCGAGAACGATGACTTCGATTTCCTGGTTGGTTTGCAACAGTTCGGAAGGGTGACCGAGGCGACCCCAGGTCATATCGGTGACGTGAAGAAGGCCATCGAGACCGTCGAGATCGACGAAGGCGCCGAATTCGGTGAGATTTTTGACGCGGCCTTTGACTTTGGCTCCCTTGTCGAGGTGGGAGAGGAGTTTGGCACGTTTCTCGTTGCGTTCCTCTTCGATGAGTTCGCGGCGGGAGAGAACGACGTTTTTGCGGTCCTCGTTGAGTTTAACGATGCGGCATTCGAGAGTTTTACCGAGGAACTCGCGGAGATTTTTCGGCGGGTTGATATCGATCTGGGAGGAGGGCAAGAAGGCTTCGACGCCGACGTCGAGCATGAGGCCACCTTTGACGATATCGCGAACGATGCCTTGAACGGTTTTACCCGATTCGCTGAGTTTAACGATTTTGTCCCAGTTCTGTTTATGGGCTGCTTTTTGGCGGGAGAGAACGACTTGACCGTCTTCGTCTTCGAGGCGTTCGAGGAGCACTTCGATCTCTTGGCCGATAGCCAAATCGTCCGCGGGGCTAAATTCGCCGAGGTCGATGGCGCCCTCGGATTTGTAGCCGATATCGACCATGACTTCGCGAGGGCGACGTTCGATGATGCGGCCTTTGACGATGGTGCCTTCCTTGAAGTTTTGCATCGACTGGGACAAAAGAGTTTCGAAATTGGTCATATGGGTTTTTTCTTAGTTGAAAGAAGCGGGCAGAGGAGTCTGACTGCTTGGCAAGATGGTCACGAGACCATCGGAATACTATGTTGAGGGTTTCTTCTCATGTCCCCCAGATTGCTCTGGGAGGTAAGACACGAGATGAGAAGAATACGCTTCTGGGGGAGGCGGGCAAGCTCGGGGTTTTGAGGCGTGCGGAGTGGGTGATGGGAAATGCGGGTAGAGATCCTTGGTTGGGTGGGAAGGGGGGGAGGTGGTTAGGGGAGAAGGGTGGGGCTATGGTGAGGGCGGGTTTGAGGGCGTGGGGGGAAAGGCAGATGGGACAAGTGGAGGGGAGAAGGGTGGGGGTGATTGGGGTGGTGGAGGGGGGAAGTTGGCCGGAGTGGTTGGAGGGGATGAGTCCGAAGGATGTGACGGAGAGTTGGCGAGAGAGATCTCCTTTATGGCTACTGGAAAGATTGCCGAATTTGGCGGCGGCACAGTTGGCGGTGGAGATTGGGGCAAGAGGTCCTGTGGAAACTGTGCGGGAGAAAAAGGGAGTGAGGGAGGATGTGGAGAAACGAATTCAGCGGTGGGGGAGGCGTGGGGTGGAGTGGGTCGTGTTGATTTGCATTACGGAGAAGGGGGCGGCGGCGGAAGTTTGGGGATTGGAGAAGAAAGAATGAAAACGGTGGAGGAGTTAGGAGAGTTGGTCAGGCAGGCGGTGGCGGAGACTTTGCGAAAAAAGAATGGTGTATTGGAGGAGCAGCGATTGGGGGCGGATTTGGGGGCGGAAAGTATTGATCGAATTGATTTAACCTTTCGCTTGGAGGAGGCGATGGGAAAGGCGTTGGACGAGAAAATTCTTTTTGCGGAGCCTGATCCGACGTTGGCGGAGTTGGCGGCAAGATTGGCGAAGATGATTGAGGAGAAAAAGTGAGCCGGCGTGTGGTTATCACGGGAGTGGGAGCGGTCACTGGGTATGGGGTGGGGAGAAAGGTTTTTTGGGAGGGTGTGGTGGGAGGACGATCGGCTGTGCGTGCGCTGGAATGGGAGGGATGGGAGAAGGCGCCTATTCAAGTAGCCGCACAAATTGTCGAAGAGAAGTCGGAGAAGAGGGAGAAGAGGGAGGAGTGGAGAAGTTTGCGTTGGGCCAGATTGGCTTTGCAAGAGGCGATGAGATCGAGCGGGGTGAGTCGGAGGGCGGGAATCTCTGGGGCGATCGGTTGGCCGGGCCCTGAGGAAAAGTGGGAGGGACAAGATTCATTAGAAAATTTGGCTAGGGAAGTGGGCTTGGAGGGAGAAAGAGTGGAAAGTTTGGCGGCATGTGCCGCGTCGACTCAGGCAATTGCCGAGGCGTTTTGGATGATTCGTGAAGGGGAGGTGGATGAGATGGTGACGGGGGGAGCAGATGGAAGGGCGCATCCTGGAGGATTGTTGGGGTACGACAGGTTGGGAGCGTTGGCGCGGGGATTTCGGGAAAAGCCGGAGGAGGCTTGTCAGCCTTTTGGTTTGGGACGATCAGGATTTGTGGTGGGAGAGGGAGCGGGCTTTCTTGTTTTAGAAGAGAGAGAGAAAGCAATGGCTCGGGGAGCCAACATTTTAGCTGAGGTGCGTGGCGCGGCGGTGGGTTGTGATGCTTGGAGGGTGACGGATCCAAGGGAGGATGCGGTGGAAGCGGTGGCGTGTGTCACGGGGTGTTTGCGGGATGCGGGGCTCGAGGCGGAGGAGGTGGATGCGATAGTGGCGCATGGAACGGGGACGGTGGCGAACGATCGGGCGGAGGCAAAGATGTTGAGGAAGGTGTTTGGGGAGCGGAATCCATGGGTGATCGCTCCGAAAAATAGGATTGGGCATTTATCGATGGCGTCTGGGGCGGTGGAGTCGGTTTTGGCGGCGCAGTCGATTGCGGAAAATTTTTTACCTTCGACCTTGGGAAAGGATTGGCGGACGGATCCGGAGTGTCCGGTGCGGATGGTGGAGGTTGGAGGAAAAAAGGGGGTGCAGGCTATCTTGAAGCCGTCTTTTGGGTTTGGGGGGCAGAACGCGTGTTTGCTGTTTATTCGGCCGTAAGCTTTGAGGCTGGGAAAAGCGGAAAAAAAGGATAGGGTAAACGCTTATGCCGACTTACGAGTACGTTTGTAAAAAGTGCAAAGCGCACTTAGATATTTTTCATTCGATGAAGGATGCTGATTTAAAAATCTGCCCGAAGGAGAAGTGTCCGAAGAAAGTTTGGGGAAAGGGTGCGATGGTGAAGCAGATGGGGACGGGGGCGGGCTTTATTTTTAAAGGGAGTGGATTTTATATCACTGACTATCGCAGTGCGGGGTACAAGAAAGCGGCGAAGGAGGCTTCGGGGGGTGGAGAGAAAAGTGGGGAGAAGAGCGGCGAGAAAAAGAAGGCCCCGGATAGTGGGGCTGGGAGTGGGACGACGGCGGGTGGAGCGACGAAGTCTGGGGAGGGGAAGTCTGGGAAAAGCAAGTGATCCTGAGAGGGCTGGTTTTCCTGGCGGGATTCCTTTTGGTGGGGGTGGTGGAGGGTGCGGTGGGCAAGGCAGAGGGAAAGAGTGTGCGGCTGCAGATTGAGGCGAAAGACAGGGTGGAGGCGGGGCGAGTGGCGAGTGCATCGGCTGGGGCTTCTGATCTTTTTGATGAACTGACAAAAACTCGTCTACTTTCCCCTCTCGAGATTCGGGGTCAATTGGAAGCGGGGGGTCCGGTACCGCCGGTTTTGGAATGGGACGAGCGGACAAAGTGTCGGATCAAGGCGGATCCGCAGGGAGAAGATTTTGCGGCGGCTTGGGTTTCAACGGTGATCGCGGCGCGGATTTTGGCGGCGGCGCAGAAGCGGGGGGGGTCGGCTTCGATTCGTTGGGTGGCGGAAGGGTGCACGGGGCGAGCGAAGGGGGGGGATGAGGCGATGGAGGGGCGGGTGGCGGCGGCAGTGGCGCGATTGGATGAGGCAAGTTTGAGTCGGATACAGTCGTGGCCTGAGCAGGGAGAGCTGGCGGTGGATGGGTTGACGCGCGATGTACGGCGGCTTTTGGCTTCGCGACTGGTGGTGCGGGCGGTTTCGAGTGCACACCGGTTGCGGTTGGAAGAGTGGGTAGCGGTGGGATGTCCGGGGAAATTCTGGTCGGATACGAAGGAAGAGGATGGGGCTTGGCGAAGGAGTTTGGCGGAGCCTGAACGCAGAAGCAGTACGGAACCGCAGAGTCCGGAGGAGACGGTAAAAAAACTTCGTGAACTTGCGGCACAGGTGGCGAAGGCGACGGTACGAGGAAGTCAGCCGATAGAGGGGTTGGAGATGGAGTTATTGAAGTTGGAGGCGACGGCGGATCCTTTTCTCCGCCCTGCGATTTTCCGCTATCGTCAGGCGGTGAAGGCAGGGGATCAAGAGGAGGATCGGCAAGAGAGGGAAGCGGCGATGAAGGACGCGGATGCGGCGGTGGGGCGATGGCGGGAGATGCGTGGGCGGGCGGAGGAGCTTTTGGACTGGTATGAGATTAATGTGCCGGATGCGCGAATGGGGCCAGGGTTACGAGAGTGGGACGAGAGGCTGAGGCCTCCGGTGAAAAAAGAGGGGCGACCGACGGGATTCGAACCCGCGACAGCCAGAATCACAATCTGGAGTTCTACCAGCTGAACTACGGCCGCCATTTATGAACCCCTTGAAGGTAAACGGAGAATCGGACCGAGCCAAGCTTCGCCAAGGGCGAGTGGTGGGGGTGACGGGGACGATGGCGGCGGGTAAGTCCACCTTGGGGAAGATGCTGGAGGAGGAGGGGTGGTGGGTGATTGAGAGTGATGGGTTGGTCCATCGCCTTTATGAGCGTGGAGCGGAAGGGTATAGAAAACTGGTTGACGCGCTGGGGGATTCGATCTTATCTTCCTCAAAAGATTTGGACCGCGGGTTGTTGGCCGCGTCGATGATTCGGGACTCTTCCGTTTACGCCACTGTCAACCACCTGATCCATCCAATGGTTCGTGCCACTTGGAAGTCGGAAGTCGGCGAAAGCCTTCGCCTCTATCCCCGCCGTAATGTGGCGGTGATCATCCCCCTGCTTTTTGAAGTTGGGGTTGAGGAATCCTTCGATGAAAAAGTCTTGGTGGGTTGTCGGGCCACGGTGTCCCGGCGACGACTGCACGAGCGGGGTCTGGCGCCTAAGGCGATAGACTTCTGGATGGGGAAGCAGTGGGCGGTAGAAAAGAAAGCCCAAGCCTGCGATCACATCTTGTGGAATGAAGGAAGTTTGGCACTGCTGCGCGACCAAGCGAAGCGTCTGGCCAACCCCGTGCGGGGTTGACGGCGCCCTCCGCCTGGAGTGAAGAGAGAGAGGGATACTTATGAATGGTGAAGGACAAGATCAAGGCAACCAGGGAAACCAAGATTCCGGCCGACAAGGCGAAGGAAACTATGGTCCGCGTAACGATTACGGACCGAGGCGTTATGCACAAAACCGCAGAATGGGCGGAGGAAGAGATCGTCGCGGGGGTTATGGGGGCGGGTATGCGCGGAATGATTATAACAACTATCGGCGTGGCCCGGATGGGGGGAACCAAGATGGAGGTGGTGGAGGACCTGAGGCTGTGACGGAGGAGCCGCGGCCGACGGGGCCACTGCTACGTCTAGATGATTTGCAAAAAATGGCCTTCCCTGCCTTGATTGAAAAAGCGACTGAGGTGGGAGTAGAAAATCCGGGGGGATTGCTGAAGTATGAGCTGATTTTTGAAATATTGCACCGGCACGCGCAAGCGAATGGTCGGGTTTCGGGTGAAGGTATTCTGGAAATCTTTCCTGACCAGTACGGGTTTTTGCGCTTGCAGGCGAATAATTATCTGGCGACTCGAGAAGATATTTATGTGAATCCAGCTTTGATTCGGCGTTACGGATTGAGGCGTGGGGACCGAGTGGGCGGGGAGATTCGTTCTCCTCGACAGAAGGAGCACTACTTCTCTTTAGCGATGGTTGAGACGATCAGTGGGGAAGATGCTTCGAAGCGGGTGCCACCGATTCATTTTGATAATTTAACCCCGCTCTTTCCAAATCGCCGAGTGATTTTAGAGAATGAAAAGCTGAAGGACATCGCAATGCGGGCGTTTGATTTGGTTAGCCCGATTGGCTTTGGCCAACGGGGCTTGATTGTGGCGCCGCCGCGCACCGGTAAAACCGTACTGATGCAGAAGATGGCCAACGCCATCACCGCGAATAATCCTAAGGCCCATTTGATTGTGCTCTTGATCGACGAAAGGCCTGAAGAGGTTACGGATATGGCCCGCTCGGTACAGGGGGAGGTGATTAGCTCGACTTTTGATGAACCACCCGATCGGCATGTGCACATTGCGGAGATGGTGATTGAGCGAGCCAAGCGATTAGCGGAGCAGGGCACGGATGTGGTGATTTTGTTAGATAGCATCACCCGTTTGGCGCGGGCCTACAACACGGTGCAACCGCACAGTGGCAAGATTCTTTCGGGTGGTGTGGATGCGAACGCCTTACACAAGCCGAAGAGGTTCTTTGGAGCGGCGCGTAATTTGGAGGAGCGGGGCAGTTTAACGATTATTGCCACGGCCTTGGTGGATACGGGGAGCAAGATGGATGAGGTGATCTTTGAAGAGTTTAAGGGTACAGGAAATATGGAGATTCATCTCGATCGTGCTTTGGTGGATAAGCGAATTTATCCGTCGATCAACATTTCGAAATCAGGCACGCGCAAAGAGGAGCTTCTCTATCACGCGGAAGAGATGCCGCGAATCCATATTCTGCGGCGGGCCTTGTCCTCTTTGCCTCCGGTAGAAGCGATGGAGCTTTTGCTCGGACGCCTGAAGAAAACCAAGAGCAATGTCGAGTTTCTCTTGGCCATGAACCTGAAGGAGTAGTTCCTTTCTTTCTCGGAATGAAAGTTCTCGTCACCGGCGGAGCAGGCTACATCGGCTCGGTTTGCGGAGAGGAGTTGATCCGTGCGGGGCATGAAGTGGTAGTGTGGGATAACTTAAGCGAAGGGCACCGTTCGGCGGTGCCTCCTCAGGCGGTTTTTTTGCAGGGGGATTTGGCGGATCGAGATCTTCTGCAACGCGCGGTGCTGGAGCACCGACCTGAGGCGGTGATTCATTTTGCGGGCAAGGCGTTGGTCCCTGAAAGCATGCGGGATCCGTCCTCGTACTACCGGGTGAACGTGATGGGAGGGATTAATCTTTTGGACGCGATGGTTTCGTCGGGGTGCCGAAAGATTATTTTTTCGTCGACCTGCGCCACCTATGGATTGCCCGAAAAAATGCCGATGGATGAGCAGACACCACAGAAGCCGATTAATCCTTACGGCCATTCCAAGCTAGTTTTCGAGCAGGTGCTGGCGTGGTATGCCCAGATTCACGGGATTGTGCCAACGTGCCTGCGTTATTTTAATGCCTCGGGGGCTTCGGCGGAGAGAGGGGAACATCATCGGGTGGAGACCCATTTAATTCCTAATGTTTTACTGACGGCGCTTGGGCAAAGGAAGGAAGTGGAAGTTTTTGGGGAGAATCATGCGACCCCTGATGGCACCTGCATTCGTGATTACATTCACGTGAAGGATTTGGCATCGGCCCATATTTTGGCGTTAGCCAGAGAGAAGCCCGGGCATTTTAATGTGGGAACGGGCAATGGGTACTCGGTGAAACAGGTGATCGAGGTGGCCCGCAAGGTAACAAAAAAGGAGATTCCGATGCGGGGACAGCCCGCGCGCGCGGGGGATCCGCCCGCTTTGGTGGCGTCGTCGCATAAACTCCAGAGGGAATTAGGATGGAAACCGAACCATTCGGGTTTGGAGGAGATACTAACGAATGCTTGGGACTGGCATCGGGCCCATCCGAACGGCTATGCCGATTAGGAAGATGAGTGCCATGCGCAAGCCCCTGACGGTTTCTGTCGAGCATTTCTACACAGAGCATGCGGCGCGGTTACAGTTAAAGTTAGTTGCAGGACAAGAGGGGATGGGGCGCTTGATACGCGAAGGCGCGGTGAATCGTTTGGGGATGGCCTTAACTGGTTTTACAAAATATTTTGCCTTTCGGCGGGTCCAGCTGATTGGAAAGAGTGAAGTGAGTTATTTCACTTCATTGGATGCGCCGATGAAGCTGGAGAGGATCCGAGCGATTCTGAAACGGAAGATTCCGTGCATTGTTTTCAGTCGCGATAATCGGCCCCCTGCGGTGATCCTGAAGGAGGCGCAGGCTCTGAAGATTCCCGTCTTTATTTCGCCGATACCGACTCCACGTTTGGTCAATTTGATCACTCTCTGCTTGGAGGAAGACTTTGCCCCGGTGACGAGTGAGCACGGGAGTATGGTAGATATTATGGGAGTTGGGGTGTTAATTCGTGGGGATAGCGGGATTGGCAAGAGCGAGTGTGCTTTGGGGTTGATTGAACGCGGGTATTCACTGGTGGCGGATGACATCACACGTCTGCGGTTAATTGAGGGCCGAGAACTCATGGCGACTTCCGCAGAGGTTACGCGGACTTTTATGGAGGTGAGGGGGATTGGGATTATTAATGTGGCGGCGATTTTTGGGGGGAGGGCAGTACGGACAGAGAAGAGGCTCGATTTGGTGGTGAGCTTGGTGGAGTGGGATAAGATTGAGGAAATCGAGCGAACGGGTTTGGATCAGCAATTCTATGAAATCTTGGGTTTAAAAGTTCCGCACATCAGGATTCCGATTCGGCCAGGTCGAGATCTGGCGGGATTGGTTCAAGTTGCGGCCTTGGATCAAAAGATGAAGACGATGGGGCAATTCTCGGCGTTGCAATTTAATGAGAAGCTGATGTCGCGGCTCAAATTGAAGGACGGCTAAGAATGGCCACGTCTGCAAGCGCTGGGGAGGGATCGACCCAAGAGGCGGTCATTCAAAATCGGCTGGGCCTGCATGCGCGCCCTGCGGCCATGTTTGTTCGAGAAGCGAATCGACATCGCTGTGATATTCATGTGGAAAAGGACGGAGAGACGATCAATGGCAAAAGTATTATGGGGCTGATGATGCTGGCGGCGGGGATGGGTTCAAAGATTCGGATCCGAGCGCAGGGTGCGGGGTCGTCTGAGGCCTTAAAATCTCTTTTAGAATTAGTGGAAAGAAAGTTCGACGAGGAGTAGCCGGAAGGGAGATAGTTCTTCTCCGTGAAGGACACTGGTACTTTTCTTGAGCCGACGACGGAGCTTCGCCTCCCAGGGATTGCGGCTTCCCCTGGGGTGGTCACGGGTCAATTAGTCATTTTTAGTCATGAAGAGGTGCGCATACCTGCGACTCCGATCGCGGAGGAACAGTTGGATGGGGAGATGCGGAGGCTGGAGGTAGCCCTGCTAAAGACGCGGGAGCAAATTCAAAAAATCAAGGAGCAGCTCTCGAAATCGTTGGGGGAAGGGCAGACGGAGATATTCGAGGCACATCTTTTGGTGGCGGCGGACAGTACGATCGCGGCGGCGGTACGCCGCCAACTCCAACTCCGTAAAGTGTGCGTTGAGCACGTCTATCAGCATGTGATTCACACCTATGCCCAAAGCATGAAGGAGATGGAAGATCCTTACCTTCGGGAAAGGGCGGCCGACATATTGGATGTGGGGCGGCGGGTGGTGCACAACCTGCTGGGACGTAAGTTGGCGGACCTCTACGCGCTGGACACGCCGAGCATTATTTTGGCCCACGATCTGGCTCCTTCGGATACGGCGATGCTGAATCGGCAAATGGCTTTGGGTTTTGCGACGGAGGTGGGCAGCACAACTTCGCATACGGCGATCATGGCGCGATCTCTCAACATTCCAGCAGTGGTGGGGTTGCACCAGGTGCTGGATCGGTGCGAATCGGGCGCTCCAGTGATTCTGGACGGGTACGCGGGAATCCTGATTATTCATCCCTCGCCTCAAACTCGATATGAGTATGGTCAGATTGGGAAACGGCGGCACGCGGTGGAGCAGAGTTTGGATGCGCTGCGGGAAACTCCAGCGACAACCAAGGATGGGCGGCGGCTAGTGCTTTCGGCCAATGTGGAGCTACCGGAAGATCTCCCTCTGATTGCGGCAAGTGGGGCGGAAGGGATTGGGTTGTACCGTACTGAGTTTCTTTTTCTGAATCGGGTGCAGTATCCTGGAGAAGAAGAACAGACGAATATTTATACCCAAGTGATGGAGGCCGCGCGTCCGCATGCGGCGATTATTCGAACTTTGGACATTGGTGGGGATAAGTTGCCGACGCATCAAGGTTTTGATGCTGAGGCGAATCCTTTTCTGGGATGGCGTGCGATTCGGTACTGTTTGGAGCGGCCTGATGTTTTTAAAGTGCAGTTGCGGGCGATCTGTCGTTCGAATCCTGGGGGCAAAGTGCGGGTGATGTTTCCGATGATTGCCACGCGGGAAGAGTTGGCGGCGGCATTGGCCTTGCTCGGCGAGGCGCGGGAGGAGTTGAAGGCCGCGGATATTCCTGCGGCGACGGAGGTGGAAGCAGGGGCGATGATTGAGGTGCCTTCAGCGGCATTGATTGTGGATCGTTTGGCGCCGATGGTGCAGTTCCTGAGTATTGGGACTAATGATTTGACGCAATATACCTTAGCGGCGGACCGGACGAACGAGCGGGTAGCGGCATTGTATCAACCGACTCATCCCGCGGTCTTAATTTTGATTCAGCGGGTGGTGGAAGCGGCGCATCGGAATGGAATTTGGGTAGGAGTGTGTGGGGAAATGGCGGGGGATGTAGTGATGACGCCGATTTTATTAGGGTTGGGGGTCGATGAGATGAGCATGGGTTCGGTGGCGGTTTCGCGGGTTAAAAAAGCGGTGCAGAGTTTAAATTATGAGGAGTGCAAGGTTTTAGCGGATCGATTGTTGCAAATGGACTCTGGGGAGCAGACGCGAGCGATTTTGCAAGAGGTGGCGCAGAAGGCCTATCCTGAGTTGGTGATCTGAGGATTTCCCCGTCGGCAGAAGGGCCCATGCAAAGAATTGCTGGGCAATTAGTTTCACGGCCAGCCTGTTCATGGAAGTCTTTCAAGGGGGGACGAAATCGGCTAGAACAGACGATCGATGAGTGAAGATGTAAGTAGTTTGATGGCGGTTCGCCGACAGAAGTTGGCGCAATTGCGTGAGCTGGGGGTGGATCCTTTCGGGGGTCCTTTCCCGGGAACAGAGAGTACGGCGGAGATTCGGGCGCGTTGGGAGGAGGGGCGGAGGGTACGGTTGGCGGGGCGGATGGTGTCTCATCGGGATATGGGAAAGAGCCAGTTTCTCCATCTGCAAGATCGGGCGGGGCGATTGCAAATTTATGTGCAGAAACCTGCCTTACCAGAGAAAGAGTTGGCGATTTTTAATCTTCTCGATTTGGGGGATATCCTGGGAGTGGAGGGAACACTCTTTCTGACCAAAACGGGGGAACCTTCGGTGCGAGTAGAGAGCCTGACTTTATTAACGAAAGCGCTGGCTCCGCTTCCTGATAAGTGGCACGGATTAGTTGATACGGAAACGCGGCATCGGCATCGGCACCTGGATCTGATTTCGAACGAGAATTCGCGAAAGGCGCTGGATTTACGAATTCGGCTGGTTCGCTACATGCGGGAATTTCTACAAGGCAAGGATTTTACGGAGGTGGAGACGCCGATGATGCAGACAGTGGCGGGCGGGGCGGCAGCAGAGCCTTTTTCCACGCGGCATCACGCGATGGGAATGGATTTATTTTTACGGATTGCTCCTGAGCTTTACCTGAAGCGTCTGCTGGTGGGCGGGATGGAGAAAGTATTCGAGATCAACCGAAACTTCCGCAATGAAGGAATTTCGAGAAAGCATAATCCTGAGTTCACTATGCTCGAGGCGTACTGGGCTTATTCGGATTATCTTGGAATGGCCACGTTGGTGGAAGAGATGATTCGGGGAGCAGCCCAAGCGCTAACTGGCGGGTTGAAAATCATGCAAAGCGATGGAAGTGAGCTGGATCTTTCTCCTCCTTGGCCACGAAAGAAGTATCGGGATGCGGTGGCGGAAGTGGCGGGAGCGGACTGGTTCGCTCTGAATCGGGAAGGGATGGAAAAAAGGGCGGTGGAGTTGGGTTTGGAGATGGAGCCTGGGCTGGCTACGCTAGAAATCACCCAGAAGGTTTATGAGAAAAAAGTGGAGGCCCAAGCGGTGAATCCTGTTTTCATCACCCATTTACCCGCAGAGCTTGTTCCGTTGGCACGATTGAATCGGGAAGATCCCACGGTGGTGGATGTGTACGAACTGATTATGGGAAGGCAGGAAATCTCGCCAGGCTACTCAGAGATGAATGATCCCTTGGTGCAGGCGGAACGGTTTCGGCATCAGGTGGGGGAGCACACCCAAAAAGTTGACACGGAATTCTTGGAAGCATTGGAACATGGGATGCCGCCAGCGGGTGGGCTTGGGTTGGGGGTGGATCGGTTGGCGATGCTATTGTCCGGAGCGGATTCCATTCGCGAGGTAATCTTTTTCCCGCTGCTCCGCCCGCGGGAGACTTCCGCTTGAAGGATGGGAGTGTCGGACTGGCGCGTGGGCCGTTGCTAAACGCTTTTCTCTTTCAAGTTTTTAACACGAGTTCGTTTTATCTAATCATGGGTTTGCCCATGATGCTTTATTTTAAAAAACTGGGCGCGTCGGCCACGGTGCTGGGAGTAGTGGCTTCTCTGGGGGCGCTAATGAATATCTTTCAAATACCAGCGGCTCGTTTTGTGGAGCAGGTGGGCTACCGAACCTTTGTGCTCCGGGGTTGGACTAGTCGCAGTGTGATGATCGGTGGAGTCGCCTTGGTGGTGGGTCTCCCTCTGGCCTTGGATGAAGGCACCCGACAGATTTTAGTGCTCTTTCTTTTGTTTCTTTTCAACATCGCTCGGGGGATTTCTTTGAGTGGATATCTTCCGTGGATCAGTGCGATTGTTCCCGAGTCGGTTCGAGGACGATTTCTTACTTTTGATCAGGCGGCGTCGCAGGCCGCCCTATTGGTTACGGTGGGACTGACTGCTTGGTTTTTGCACTATACGGATCGTCCACAGTCCTTTGGGATTCTTTTTGGGGTGAGTTTAGTTCTGGCAGGGCTTTCGCTATTTTATTTGAAAAAGATTCCCGATGCACCGACCCCTTCGGCGCGTAAGGAGGGGGCCGAACCGGTGCCTTGGCGAGCGATGTTGAGCCATCGTCCTTTCCTGCGATTGGTTACATTTCACGGAATCATGATGTTGGCGTTGGCGGGAGGGGGCTTGATCTTTATTCCTTTTGCGAGGGATCAGCTCGGCTGTACCGATTCGAAGTTTATGATTTTGCATCTCATCTGGGGGTCAGTTTTTGTTTTGGCGTCCTTGCGAGCAGGGAGGATGTTGGATCGGGTGGGGAGCCGACCGGTTCTAGTTCTGGCGGCGATGACTTTGGGAGTTCACTGGCTGGGCTGGGGTGCGGTGGCGGCGCATCTTTTGCCTTTTAGTTGGGGGGTAATCTTCTTTCAGCAAGCGACGGCTGGGGTGGGATTAGCTTTTTATAACAGTGCTCACATGCGTTTGTTGATGGCGACAGTGCCGACGATGGGTCGGAGTCATTTCTTCGCGCTCTTTAGTGTAGTGGCCAGTTTGGTTGCGGGGTTGGCCCCGTTGGGTTGGGGTCTTCTGACGGATACGATGTCCCGCTGGCACTTGGGGACGGAGATTCAGGTGAATGGTTTTGTCCTGCTTTACGGCTCTTTCATCTTGATTCTTTTCCCTGCGATGGTGGCGCTGCGCCGAGTGGAGGAGCCACGAGCCTCGACGACGGAGGAGCTCTTGCGTGAGTTGATTTTGGAAACGCCTTGGCGTTCGATTACCCGATGGTGGAACCGGAGGCCGTTCGCATGAAGAAGTTCTTAGCTGAGAACAGCCCAGGGATGGTGGCCCTTTTTATTCGGGTTTTGGCGTGTACCTTGCGGTTTCGGCTGGAGGATCCGCAGGGTCTTTTGCAGGAAGAGCCAGATAAGCCGCGGATTTTTGTTTTTTGGCATAATCGGATTCTGATGATGTCCTACATTTACGAGAGATTTTGTGTGGGGCGAAAATGTCTGGTTTTGATTAGTCGGAGTCGAGATGGGGAATTTATTTCTAGGGTGGGGAGTCGGTTTGGATTGGAGACGGCGAGAGGGTCGAGTTCCAAGGGCGGGGCGGCGGCGGTGAGGGAGATGGTGCGTGAGTTGAGCTTAAAAAACGGGCGGGATATTGTGATTACTCCCGATGGGCCGAGGGGACCAAGGGGTCAGGTTCAGGATGGGGTGTTGGCGGTGGCGGCGGCGAGTGGGATTCCGATTATTCCGGCGACGACTCATATGAGTCGGAAGTGGGAGTTGCGATCATGGGATCGGTTTCAGATTCCACAACCTGGGGCGATTTGTCGACTGGTGGTGGGGCCGCGGGTTTTGGCGCCGAGGGGAACGAGTGCAGCGATGTTTCAG
>CAMCDO010000034.1 GCA_945873585.1 Verrucomicrobia subdivision 6 bacterium
CCCATGAGGTGAGGGCGATGGGAGGCGGAGAAGGAGTGGCCGTGGATTTCGAACTCAGCGACCTGGGCGGTGAGGGCGGAGGAGTGTTCTTGGGCGAGGCGGGCGAGGGATTCGAGGGAGAGCATGAGGTTCTTTAGTGTAGAGAAAAAAGGGCGAGGGGCGAGAGTGGGGATGGACGGGAGGGGGGTGAGGAATCCAGAGTGTCGGGATGGCGAACCGATTACTGACCCAGTCCGAGTTGATGGCGTGGGAAAACAAAGCGAGGCGTTGGTTTGTTTTGGGTTTGGTTGGGGTGGTGACGGGAGTGTTTGGGGTGGGTTTGATAACTTTGCACATGAGTTACGCGATGCTCAAAAAAACCGAGGTGATGCAGGAGGCGGTGCAGCGGGTGATGCGGGATGCGCGGGTGGGGGAGGTTCTGGGTAAGCCGTTGCAGTTGGGTTGGGCGGTAACGGGTCAGATTGAGGACATGCCTGAGCAGGGAACGGCGCATTTTGATTTTTCGGTGTTGGGATCGAAAGGAAGGGCGAAGGTGACTTTGCGGGCGGATAAAAGTCCGACGGGTCAGTGGCGATATTTACTTTTGGAAGTGAAGCCGATGGGGGGTGCGGTGATTTCTTGTGCGGACGGGGCGTCCGGCAAGAGCGGGTCAGACGAGGATTAGTGGGCGCCGGCGGCGGTGGAAGTTTCGTTTTTGGGAAGAGATTTGGCGACGGCTTCTTTATTATTGTCGACGATGGTTTCGAGGGCGAGGTCGAGCCGATCGAGACCGTGTTTCTGGATGATATTGTTGATATTAGTTAGGTAATCGGTATCGGGGCAGTAGCCTGAGGCGAGGATGCCTGAGACAAACTTTAATCCAGATTTCTCACCGACGTATTTGTGGTAGCGCTCGTTGCCGAGGAGGAACTGGGAGTAGCCCTGGAATCCAGCGGCGAGGGTGGGGTAGGCACGGAAATCCGCGGTGGTATCTACGCCGCTATCGCGGGTGGGCATATTGAGGGCGCGGGGGCCTGTCCAGCTATCGAAGGCTTTCATGCCGAAGTAATTGTTATAGTCCTTGGCGAGGGAGCTATTTCCGTAGCCAGATTCGAAGATGGCCATGGCGATGACAGCGGAGGCGGGTATCCGAGTGGTCGTCTGGATGAGCATGGCTTCGGGAATAGCGCTTTCGAGGAAGCGACGTTGGCGGCCGTTGGCGGAGTCGAGGATTTTGGAGATGCGGGTGGCGAGGCCAAGGATATCGGTTGTATCGGAGCTTTGGGAGGCGATGAGTCGGGCAATACGGAGGTCGCGCTCTTCGAGTTCGCGGTTCTGGGCTAGGCGGTTTTGGAGGGAGTTCCATTTCTCTTCAAGATAACTTTTGGAAAGGGCGGCGGAAAAACGGGTGACGCCGATGAGGGAGACGACGGCTATACCGAAGAGGAGGAGCCAGGCGAAATTGGAGACGACGAGGGTGCCGACTAAACCGAGACGGAATTTCGGTTTTTTGGCAAATCTTTTGCTGGCGATGGCTGAGGTGAGGTCAACGATTTGAGGCATTTAACTTAGTGTAGGTGGGGATGGGGAGGCGTCAACCCACGGTAAGTTGAGGGCGGAGTATATTTTAAATGTTATGCAATAGATTGGAATGGAGTTACTTGCACATTATAAAAAGGAATAAATAGATTAGGATTGGTGTGGTTTGGCGGGGGGATAGTAGATGGAAGCGAGAATGGAGACGGCGAGGACAAGAAGGACGAATCCGAGAGTCCATGGAATGGGCAGGTGGATGTAGCCTGAAATGAGCATTTTGACGCCGATAAAGGAGAGGATAACGGCGAGGCCGATATTTAGGTAGGCGAAGAGTTTGATGAGCCCTGCTATGGCGAAATAGAGGGCGCGAAGGCCGAGAACGGCGAAGGCGTTGGAGGTGAGAACGATGAAAGGATCGCGGGTGATGGCGAGAATGGCGGGGATGGAATCGATGGCGAAAACGAGGTCGGTGGTGCCGAGGGCGAGGAGGACAAGGAAAAGGGGGGTACCAGCCCAACGTTTGCCTTGGCGGACAAAGAAGTGGCCGTCGTGGAAATGGGGGGTGATGGGAATGAATTTGCGGGCGATACGAACGAGAGGATTTTGGTCGGGTTGAACCTTAGCGTCGCCGCCTTTGAGAAGTTTGATCCCCGTGTAAACGAGGAGGGCGCCGAAGACGTAGATGAGCCAGTGGAAGCGATTGATGAGGGCGATGCCGGTAAAGATGAAGAGGGCGCGAAGAAAGAGAGCTCCGATGATGCCCCAGAAGAGGGCGGGGAACTGGGCTTTTTCGGGAACGGCGAAATAGGTGAGGAGAACGGCGAAGACAAAAACGTTATCTACACTGAGGGAGAGTTCGACAATGTAGCCGGTAAAGAATTCCATGGCGGGTTGGGTACCGAGGCTGAGGGCAATGACCACACCAAAGGCCAAGGCGAGGGCGACCCAGCCGGCGGTGGCTTGGAGAGATCGCCGAAGATCGATGGGGCGGGGGTCGCGATGGAAAAGGACCAGGTCGGTCGCGAGGAGCGCGAGGACGAGTGGTCCGAAAAGAATCCAGCCGAGATGAAGATGAGGGATTTCCACGGAGTGACTTGGTAGCAGGAAGATTTGGATCGGCCAAGAGGAAGTGAGTCGGGGCGTGACAGGAGGGGCAGGGGGAGGGCACTTTGGAGGCTATGAGTAACCAATCGTTAAAAGGGAAGGTGGGTCTAGTTTTTGGGGTAGCGAACAAGCGAAGTATTGCTTGGGGTATCGCTAAGGCGTGGTCGGATGCGGGGGCGAAGTTAATTTTTAATTATCAAGGAGATCGCTTGAAGGAGAATGTGGAGGAGTTGGCGGCGACATTTGGGGCGGAGACTCCGGTGGCCCCTTGTGATGTGAGTCGGGATGAAGATATCGCGAAGTTTTTTGATTTTGTAAAAGGGAAGGCTCCGAAGGTTGATCTGCTGTTGCATAGCGTGGCGTTTGCTCCGAAAGAGGCCTTAGAGGGAAACTTTGTCGATACGACACGAGAAGCGTTTCGCGTGGCGCACGACATTAGCGCCTACTCGTTGGTGGCAGTAAGCCGAGCGGCGGCTCCGCTGATGACGGAGGGGGGAAGTATTGTAACGATGAGTTATTACGGGGCGGTGAAAGTGGTACCGCATTACAATGTCATGGGGGTGGCCAAGGCGGCGCTGGAAGCAAGTGTGCGATATCTGGCTTATGACTTAGGGCAAAAAAAAATCAGGGTGAATGCGATCAGCGCAGGGCCTGTGAACACCTTAGCAGCGCGTGGGATTAGTGGATTTGGGGCGATGTTGGCGCACTACGAAGCGCACGCACCTTTAAAGCGGAATATCACCTTGGAGGAGTTGGGTGCGATGGGAGTATTTCTGGCGGCAGACGGATCGGCGGGAATTACGGGGCAGACGTTGTATGCCGATTCGGGCTACAGCGTGATGGGAATGTGAAGGCCGGCGAAAAGATCGCCCGGAAACTTCTGCTCTGGGACATCGATGGGACCATTCTCCATACTGGAAAAGCGGGGGAGACGGCCTTGGGTCGGGCGATGGAAAAACTGTATGGAATCAATCGAGGACTGCAGGGATTGGAGATCGCAGGCCGGACGGACAAGTGGATTGTGGAGCAGCTTCTGGGGAGGGATGAAAAGCCGAACGGTCCTGATGAGGTGGCACAGTTTCTAGATACTTATGTGGAACTGCTGGCGGATGAGTTGCCCCGGAGGAACGGGGGATTGCATCCAGGGGTTTTGGGGATTCTGGAAGAGGCTCATAAGAGGCCAGACTTGGTGCAAGCTTTGCTAACGGGAAACATTGAAAAAGGGGCGAGGTTGAAATTGACGCGCTATGGAGTGAATCATTTTTTCGAATTTGGGGCTTTTGCAGATGATTCCTCGATTCGCAATGAGTTGGGTCCGCACGCAAAGCGGAGGGCAGAGGAGAAGCATGGGGAAGAGTTTTCTGCTGAAAGAATCTTTGTTATCGGGGACACGCCCCACGATGTGGCCTGTGCAAGGGCGATCGGGGCAAAGGCGATTGCGGTGGCGACAGGTTCCTTTACGAAGAGACAGTTAAAAGATTGCGGAGCGGATGCGGTCTTTACCGATTTGGCTCATCCGAAGGCTTTTTTCGATTTACTGATCTGACGGTTGGGGAGGTGGACTCCTCCTGACTTGCGATTCTTCTGTGGTTTGCCATGAAAGGAGATGGCCCATGGTCTTCTGGCTCTTTGTTTACGGCTTGGGATAGTGCTGGGCTCGACATCTTGGTTAGTTCATGGAGCGGCAACGGCAGAACAGCACCAAAAGTTGGTCGAAACTTGTCGCTGGCTTTCGAAGCAGGATTTGGCTTACGCCCAGTCGTGGCATCCCCCAGGGCATCCGTATATCATCACAATGGATTGTTCGAATACGGTGCGTTTTATTGTGTGGAAAGTTTTCGGGTTTGATATTCCGAGGACGGCTTCGGACCAGTATCTCTATTTTAAAAAGAAGGGGAAGATTAGGTTGGTGCCGATGGAGTCGGACGGGAAAGTGGATTCGGAAAAACTGATGGCGGAGATGAGGAGTGGGGATCTGCTTTATTGGGAATGGACTTATAACGTGCCTCGGGATCCGCCGATCAGTCATGTGATGATTTATTTAGGTCGAAAGAAGGGTGGGGAGGCGATGGTGGCGGGTTCCTCCCAAAGGATGGATGGGGAGCGAGGTGGTGGGGTGGATGTGTATGCATTCGATCCGAACGCGCCTTGTGGAAACGCAAAGAACTTTTTTAACTTTGTCACTCATCGTGGTCGGTTGGTGGCGTATGCTCGACCGACGGCTCAGGCGGGGTGGGCTGAGCGAGGGGGGCTAGAATAGAGTTGGCATACCTTCGATAAGAAAGCGGATATCGGAAAGTCGGCCGGCCCGAGTGGCCGCTTCCATGAGTCGTTGGGGGGGTTCGTGAAGGGGTTCGTAACTAAGGCGGTAGGTGCCAAAGTGCATTGGAACAAGGAATTTTGAGCGGAGATCGCCAAAGGCACGAAGAGCTTGTTCGGGGGTCATATGATTCTCGCCAAATTTCGGACCGTGGTAGGCCCCGATGGGCAGGAGGGCGACTTCTGGGTGAAACTTTTTCCCAATCTCACGAAACCCTGGAAAGTAACCAGAATCACCTGCGTGGTAGACGGTGCGTCCTCCCATATCGATGACATAACCCCCGTAGCCGCGGTGGTGATCGGTGACCTTGCGTGCGCCCCAGTGTTTGGCGGGGACAAAGGTGATGGCGGCTCCTGGAAAGCGAAGTCGGTCCCACCAGTTGATTTCGTAAACTTTTTCAAAACCTAATCCGTGAACAAGGTCGCCGACTCCAGCGGGCACGACAATGGGTTGATTGGCGGCAATCCGGCGGAGGCTGCGTCGGTTGAGGTGATCAAAATGGGCATGAGTGATGAGAACGAGGTCGATGGAGGGAAGGTGGTGGTGGGCCAGTCCAGCGTGGCGGAGGCGCCGAACGACAAGAAGCCAGTTGGCCCAGTTGGGATCGACAAGAATGTTGCCATGGGGTCCTTGAATCAGAAAGGAGGCGTGGCCGATCCAAGTGATGCAGATCTGGCCTGCTTTAAGTTTAGGAAAGAGGGGAGGAAGCCGCTGGCGTGTGCCCCGCTTGCGCGAAAAAAGCGCAGGGAGGATGACATCGGTGATAAAGCGGTGAGGGGCCCGTTTCTTGTGAGCTGAAGCCCGAGGACTCAAGACAAAGAGAATGGTGGCAAATGAGGCGGGAGGCAACCTTGAGAGCAAGATTGGCTGAGAATACGAATCTGGGCATAGTAATATGGTGATGAGCGTTCCGAGCAAAGCTATCTTGCGCGAAGAGATTCGTGGGCGACTCCTACAGATGAGTGAAAAAGCGAGAGCGGAAGCTTCCCAGCAGATTGAGAAGCACCTTTTGGAACGGGTGCAGTGGCAGGTGGCGGGGGTAGTAGCTCTTTTCTTGTCGTTGACCGATGAACCGCAAACAAGAGGTATTCTGAGGGCGGCTTGGGCGGCGGGCAAGAGGGTGGCCTTGCCAAAGATCGATATCCGAGAGGGATTGACCTGGTGGCAAATGTCTTCGGCTCACCTTCCAGAATCATCGAGCTTGTGGGAACCTTCTCCGGAAAAATCGGAGCGAATCGCGGTGACAGAGATCGATGGTTTTCTGGTGCCTGGGCGGGCTTTCACTGGTGCGGGGGCGCGTTTGGGTCGGGGTGGGGGGCACTATGATCGAGCCTTGGGCCAGCGTAAACGGGGTTCTTGGGTGGCGGGATTATTTTTCGCAGCTCAGGAGCTGGAGCATCTCCCCCAAGAGCCACATGATATAAAACTCCCAGCGGTGGTGACCGAAAACGGGTGGAGAGATGTACGATGAGGGATAAGGAGAAACCATTCCTTGAACACATTGAGGATTTGCGTGGGGTGATTTTGAAGTGCGCTGGAGCGATTGGGGTGGGTTCGATTTTGGGAGTTCTTGGAATTGGTCGGGTGATGGAAATCTTGCGATGGCCTCTGGAGCAAGCGCAGGTGGGATCTCCAAAGGCAATGCCGGCGACACTTCTGGCTTTGCAGGTAACCGATCCGATGACGGTGACACTGCAAATCGGTATTGGCGCAGGAATTCTACTGACCCTGCCACTAGTTCTCTTGTTTATCGGACAGTACCTTTTGCCCGCACTCGAAAGCAAAGAGAGGGGCTTGGTGCTGCCCGCGTTTACGGTGGGTGCCTTTCTTTTTTTGGCGGGGGTTTCTTTTTGTTATTTTTTGGTATTGCCTGGAGCTCTGCGTTTTTTCCAAGAATTTAATCGTTGGTTGGGCTTGGAGACGAGTTGGACGATGGCAAGTTATACCGACTTCGTCTTGCAAATGCTGGTTGGATTTGGGGTCTCTTTTGAACTCCCTCTGGTCATGGTGATTTTGGCTCGGTTGGGTATTCTACAGAAATCGGTAGTGGCGGCGCACCGGCGTCATGCGGTTGTCGCACTGGTGGTGGTCTCCGCTTGCGTAACTCCAACTTCGGATCCATTTAACTTGGCTTTGATGTTTGTTCCCCTTTACGGACTTTTTGAATTGGGTTTGGCGGGAATGGGATGGGCACAGCGATCGTCGAAGGAAAGTGATGTGAGGCAGATCGATAGCGGGGCGTTGTAAATAGGTTTTTTGATTGAGACTTTAGAAGAGATCGGATAATTCCAACTTGTGGATTGGAATAAGCGCTCCGACCGAATTCATCGACTGAAAGAGAAGGAAAACTTTCGCGCAGTGATTATGCCCTTGGCCTATACAGGTGGAGGGATTGCACTGTTAGCACTGTTTTGGGAGGGGTTGAGTATGATGGATGGGGGCAAATGCAGTGACGTGGTCTTGGTGCCAGCGGCATTCTTTTTGGTCTTGCCGATCGTCCTGAGTGGGTTTCGCTGGTTGAGGGGGCACTACAGTAAACGTTTGATGGCCTAATGGAAGAATGGCGTAGGCGGATTCGAGTCGGTTGATGAAGCGGGGGGTCTGTTTGGAGCAGTATAAAAATGTCTGATTCGGAGATTTCCGCCCGCATTGAAATGGGGCAGGATAGTTTTCGATGCCTACGGTCTTTTTAAAAACATATGGTTGTCAGATGAATGAGCGGGACACCGAGCAGGTGGCCCGACAGTTGTTCGATCGTGGATATACTCGAGCTGCCTCAGAAAAAGAAGCAGACGTGATTTTGTTGAATACTTGCAGCGTGCGAGAACTGGCGGAGCAGAAGGCCTTACGGAAGATGAGTAATCTGCGGGTTTTGCGGAAGGCGAAGCCAGAGGTTGTTTTGGGTTTTCTTGGTTGCATGGCACAGCGCCGTGGTGATTCCTTGAAAAAGGATATGGCAGGCTTAGATCTTGTGGTGGGCACGCAAAAGTTTCATCGGGTGGCAGATCTTGTCGATCAGGCGCGGGAGGCGCGTTTGGGCGGACGGCCAAAGTTTTTTGCGGAGGTGGGTGAGGAGGAGGGTTCTGAGAAGACAATTCGCGATCACACTTTAGCGCCGAAGCAGGTGACTGCTTTTGTCTCGGTGATGCAGGGCTGTGATATGCACTGTTCATTTTGCATTGTGCCGACGACACGAGGGAAGGAGAGGTCTCGCCCGATTGCGGAGATTCTCACAGAAGTGCGGAGTTTAGTGGAGCAGGGGGTAAGGGAAGTTACCTTGCTGGGGCAAATCGTGAATATGTATGGGCGTAGAGAAATTCCGATAGTGGAAGGTAAGAGCGCCTTTGTGCAACTGTTGGAGGAGATGGACAGGGTGGAGGGTTTGGAGCGGATTCGTTTCACATCGCCTCATCCACGAGGGATGAAAGCTGATTTGGTTGGATGTTATGGGAGGTTAGCGAAGTTATGTGAGCATTTACATTTGCCTGTGCAATCGGGTTCGGATCGCATCTTAAAGAGGATGGGGCGTGGATACACCTCGGCTCAGTATCGCAAAACGATTGAGGAGGTGCGAAAGGTTTGTCCTGGGGTCGGTCTGACGACTGACATTATTGTGGGGTATCCTGGGGAGACGGAGGAAGATTTTATGGCGACGCGGGATTTAATGGAGGAGGTCAGATTTGATAACGGATTTATTTTTCGGTATTCCCCGCGGGAAGGGACACGGGCGGTGAGTGAGGCGGGGAAGGAAGTTCCTGAGACGACGAAGGAGAAATGGAATACGGACTTATTGGAAGTGTTGGATCGGCAAGCGGCGGCGAGCGCAAAGATTCGTGTGGGCTCGTTGCAACAAATTCTGGTGGAAGGACCAAGTAAAACAAACGCTAGTCGCCTGATGGGGCGGACTCGGCAGAACCGCTTAGTGGTTTTCGAGGGTGGTCCGCGGCATGTGGGCCAACTGCTGACAGTGCGAATTACTGAATCGACAGGGTTTACGGACTACGCGGATCCGTCCATCCTCGGCTAAGGATTTCCTGATGATCTATTCTTTTTCCCTTTCTCAAGTTGCGGTCTGGTTGGGGTTTGGCCTCATCTGTACCCATGCCTGGGGTTTGTTCGATTTGGCGAAAACGACCGAGTGGGCAAAGAGGTTTCCGCGGAATGATCTCGCGGGTGGAGTTTTACTTGGGCTGGCAACGGCGTGGGCGGCTTGGTTGGCGGGTACGATTAATTTAATGGAGTACACTCGATTCCGTCCTTTATTTATTCTGGGGGTGATTGGGCTAGGGGTATCGAGCTGGTTGTATGTCAGGGAGTTTATTGCGGTACGTTCGTTGGGAGTGCTTTGTCTTCTTGGGGCAAATGTTCTGCTAGATGCGGCTTTTTTGAGGGAGGATGCGGCCCGTCTGGTAGTCGTGACTTATGCCTACCTGATTATAGTGGAAGGAATGGTCATGGTGGGGGCGCCTTACTGTTTGCGTGATGGGATCGCTTGGGGATTGGCTACGCCTGGGCGGAGTCGTTTTCTGCTTTCGGCAGGATTGATTTTTGGGATCGTCCTGATGGTTTTGGGAATATGGGTCTACTGAAAAAGGGGGCGGGGGCAGAGCGGAGATGAGAATCCTCGTCTTGCGAGGCGGGGCTTTAGGTGATTTTCTTCTGACTTTGCCCGCGGTAGCGGGGCTTCGCGAAAAGTGGCCTGAGGCGGAGATTGAAATGGTGGTGGCGGGAAAATTCGGAGATCTGGTTAGGGGACCTGGGGCGGTGAATGCGATCCGACCGATCGACGAACCTGGGCTAGCCAGTTTTTACGCTGCAGGAGGCTCGTTAGACAGGCGGTGGGCGGATTATTTTACCGAATTTGATTTAACGATTTCCTATCTTTTCGATCCAGACGGAGTTTTCGCGGCGAACTGGCAAAGGGCAGGAGGGACTGGGCAGTACCTTGCTCACGATCCAAGAAATCCTTCGGAGGCAGCATGGCGACACCTGTGCAAGCCTTTGGCGGAGTTAGGTGTGACGGCGGGGGATGGGGGAAGGCTTTACGGGTCGAGTTTAGTTTCGGCAAAGGAGAAAAAAGAGCGGGGCGATGAACTCCGACTGGCTATTCATCCGGGGAGTGGGGGAAAGAAAAAGTGTTGGCCGTTGGAGGAGTGGTTGCGGGAGTTGGATGGTTTTAATTATCCGTTGCCTTGGGGGGTGACCTGGTTGGCAGGTGAAGCGGAGGAGGATCTTTCTCTTAGGTTACCGGAAAAGTGGCGAAGAGGGCCTCATGGAATTATGCAGAACCGTCCGTTGTCGGAAGTTTTTCAGGCTGTGCAGTCGGCCGATCTTTATTTGGGCCATGATAGTGGGATCAGTCATTTAGCGGCATGGAGTGGGGTGAAGTGCGGTCTGCTCTTTGGCCCGACGGATGCAAAGATTTGGGCGCCCGCGGGGGGCTGGGTGCAAACCTGGAGTCGCAGTGGGGAGTGGCCGAAGGAGGGGGAGTGGCGGGAGTGGTTTCGAGGGATTCTTGTCGGCGAAGGTGGATGAGGATAAGTTGGTTATCTTCTTATGATCATTGTACTTCGGCCTAAGACGGAGGAATCCCTCATCACGCAAGTGGAGGAGGAGGTGAAGAAGCTTGGGTATGAGCCGAGGTTGATCCGGGGGGAGATTCAGACGGTGATTGCGGCGATTGGGGACGAACGTGGGCATCCTTCGCTGGAGTCTTTGGGGACTTGGCCACAGGTCGAATCGGTTTTGCCAGTGCAAAGGCGTTACAAGCTGGTGGCGCAAGAGGGCCGAAGGAGTGCGAGCGTAGTCATAGCCAATGGGATAGGGGTTGGTGAAAAGGAGCCGTTTCGTCTGATGGCAGGGCCGTGCTCGGTGGAGTCGGAGGAGCAGATTCTGGCGGTAGCTCGGGCGGCGAAGAAGGCGGGGGCAACTTTTTTGCGTGGAGGAGCGTACAAACCGAGAACATCGCCATACGAATTTCAGGGTTTAGGCGAGAAGGGGTTGGAACTGTTGGCTTTGGCGAAAAAGGAGACGGGGCTAGGCATCGTGACGGAGCTCCTTTCGGAGAAGCACGTGGAGAAAGTGGCGGCGGTGGCGGATCTTTTGCAAATAGGCGCGCGGAACGCGCAAAACTTTTCTCTGTTGCAAGCGGCGGCGGGTTCGGGAAAGGCGATCATGCTGAAGCGGGGATTGGCGATGAAGGTGGAGGAGTGGTTGATGGCGGCGGAGTACGTGATGAGTGCAGGTAATGGGCAGGTGATTCTGTGTGAGCGTGGAATTCGGACGTTTGAGACGGGGATGCGGAACACGTTGGATTTGGGGGCGGTAGCGCTGGCGAAGAGGGAGAGTCATTTGCCAGTGGTGGTAGATCCGAGTCAGGGAGCGGGTCGGGTGGATCTGGTGATTGCGCTGAGTCGGGCGGCGGTGGCGGTGGGGGCAGATGGATTGCTGGTGGAGGTGCATCCGCTACCCGCGGAGGCGAAGAGTGATGGTCAGCAGCAGCTGGATTTGGCGGGGCTGAATCTTTTGGTAGAAGAAATTGCGCCGCACGTGAAGGCGATGGGGAGGGCCGGATGAAGGAGAAAAAGAGTAGGCCGAGGGCACAGAAAGTTCTGGTTATCGATGACGAGGCGGATGTGGCCTACTCCTTTCAACGGGTGTTGGCGGAGGAGCCGGTGGAGGTGGCGGGGGTGACGAGCGGGGCAGAGGGCTTGAAGCAGTTACGGAAGCAAAAGGTTGATCTGGTGTTATTGGATGTGCGAATTGGGGAAGAGGACGGACTGGAGATATTTCGGCAATTGAGAAAAGAGCATCCGAGGCAGTTGGTCATTGTGATGACGGCGCATGGGACGGCGCAGACGGCAATTGAAGCGATGAAGTTGGGGGCATTTGATTATATCTTAAAGCCGTTTGACGTACCGGAGCTTTTGGCGACCTTGCGACGAGGATTAGAGACGGCGGCCTCGATGCAGGAGTTAGTGCCTGGAGAAGGAAAAAAGGCGACAGCTGAGATTGGGGCAGCTCCGGGGTTGATTGGGACTTCCCCCGCTATGCAAAAAATCTACAAATTAGTGGGGCAAGTGGCGCGATCGGATGCGGCGGTGCTTCTGTTGGGGGAGAGTGGAACGGGGAAGGAGTTGGTGGCGAGGGCGATTTACGCGAATAGCTTGCGGGCGGCGCGACCTTATGTGGCGATCAACTGCGCGGCGATTCCTGATACCTTGCTGGAGAGTGAGTTGTTCGGGCATGAGCGGGGAGCGTTTACGGGGGCGTTGACTCAGAGGATTGGAAAATTTGAAAGGGCGGATGGCGGAACCATCTTTTTGGATGAAATCGGGGATATGCCGTTGGGGTTGCAGGCGAAACTGCTTCGGGTTTTGCAGAACGGGGAATTTCAGCGGTTGGGTGGCGATCAGACCTTACGGACGCAGGTAAGGGTGATTGCAGCCACGAATAAAGATTTGTCTGCGATGGTAAGGGAGAAGTGTTTTCGTGAAGATTTGTATTATCGGATCAACGTGGTGCAAATTCAGTTACCACCTTTACGGGAGCGATCGGCGGATGTTTTACCTTTAGCGGAACATTTTTTGGTGCGGAGCGCCAAGGAGAGAGTCCTGATATTTTCGGCGGCGACGAAGAAAGTGATGCAAGCCTATGGTTGGCCCGGGAATGTGCGAGAGTTGGAGAATGCGGTGACCCGAGCGGTGGTCTGCGCGGCGGCTGAAGCGATTGAGCCAGGTGATTTGCCGCCCGAAGTAGCGGGTCAGATTGTTCCTTTGGCGGGGAGTAGGGGTGGGGATTGGTGGGAACAGATTCGTGGGGAGGCGGGTGTAGCCGGGGATCTGCTAGCGGCTGGAGAAAAAATGCTGGTGGAGCGAGCGTTGGGAGAGGCAAATGGTAATGTGAAGCGGGCGGCGGAGATATTAGGGGTAACTCGTGCGGCATTGCGAACGCGGGTGACCCGGTATGCGTTATCCGCGAATGACTAGTTTAGGAAACTAACTTCCCTAAAGATTTTGGAAGCGGGCAGGTAAAGAGAAGTTCTTGTTTGCTCAGAGGATGGGGGAAGCGCAGAAAGCAGGAGTGGAGGCCGAGGCGTTTTGCGGGATCGGTTTTTGCTCCATATTTTTCATCGCCGACAATCGGACAACCGACGGCAGAGAGTTGAACGCGGAGTTGATGGCGGCGACCAGTTTCGAGAGTGAGTTCGACGAGAGAGCGGTGGCGGTTTTTCTTGAGAAGCCGGTAGTGGGTGATGGCGTGGCGGGTGAGAGAGGAGGCGGGGCGGATAAAGACCTTAAAGGGATTGGACTCGTCGAGATCGGATTCGAAAGTACCAGTTTCTTGAGGGAGATGGCCCTCGACGACAGCTTCGTACTTCTTTTCGAAGGTATCCCAGTTCTTCTGCAGGGTCTCTTTGGCCTCAGGTGTTTTAGCAAAAACCATCAGGCCCGAGGTTTCGCGATCGAGTCGGTGAACGATCCAGACACGTTCTTTGGATCGGGTGTGAGATTGACGGAGATAATCAGTGAGTTGGAAATAGGCGGTTTTTTCGGGTTCGGCTTCGCTGGCGATGCTCAAGAGGTTGGTGGGCTTCTCGATGACGAGGAGAGAGGCGTCTTCGAAGAATATCTTAATGCCAGAAGGGAGGGTAGTTTTTGGGATGGCAAAGCGATCGGAGCGAATGGAGACGGTATCGCCGATGGCGAGTGGGTGATTGAACTGGGAAACTGGGCGACCGTTGACGGTGACGGCTTGGAATTTGAGCCAGGTACGGATCTGCTTCTTCTTCTCATCGGGCCAAGCGGAGAACATCTGTTCGAGGAGAGGACCTGGTTGAGAGATAAGGAACGGATTCGGCATGGAGCAAGCTTGGAGCAAAAAAGGGGCGATGGGAATGTTTGGAGATTGGTCGAAAAGGGGGAAAGGGGTAGGGTCTAGGGATGAGAATTCTTTTTTTGGGCGATGTGGTGGCGGAGTACGGCCGTGAGGCGGTGCGGGATGGAATGCCGCGATTGATTGAGGAATTTGCCCCGGATTTTATCGTGGTGAACGGGGAGAATGTGGCAGGGGGAAACGGAATTACGCCAAAGCTGGCTTACGATATTTTTCGGGCAAAGGTGGATGTGATTACTTTGGGGGATCACTGCTGGGATCAGAGGGAGATTATGGGTTTCTTTGCGGAGGAACCGCGGTTGATTCGGCCTTTTAACTTTCCCGCGACTTGCCCAGGGAAAGGCTCAATCGTGGTGACAGGAAATGGAAAGAAGTTGGCAGTAGTGAATGCGATGGGGCGGACGTTTATGAAGGCGAATGTGGACAACCCTTTTCTGATGATGGATCCGATTTTGGAGGAGCTACGGAAAGAGACGAAGGTGATTCTGGTGGATTTTCATGCGGAGACGACTTCGGAGAAGATTGCCTTTGGGCATGCCTTTGACGGGAAGGTCTCGGCGGTGGTGGGGACGCATACCCATGTGCAGACAGCGGATGAGAAGGTGTTGGCGGGGGGGACGGCTTACATTACGGATGTGGGGTTTTGTGGGGCACACGATTCGGTGATTGGGCGGGAGAAGGGTTTTATCATCGATCGGTTTCGGACCTTGATGCCAGTGAAGATGCATTTGGCGACGGCGGGAGTGCAGTTGGACGGGGTGGTGATTGATGTGGATGAGGAGACGGGGAAAGCAACCGCAATTCAGAGGATCCAACGACCGAAGTGAATCGGATAGAGCCGCTGACGGTATCTGCGTTGACGGCGCAGATTAAGGAGATCTTGGAGGATCAGGTGGGGGAGGTGTCGGTGACAGGGGAGATTTCGAATTTACGGCAGCAATCTTCGGGCCACTACTATTTCACCCTTAAGGATGAGGGATCCCAGATTCCTTGCGCCCTGTTTAAGGGGTCGGCAGGGCGGTTGGCGGTGGCTCCGAAGGATGGGGCGAAGGTAGTGGTGGAGGGGGAAGTATCGGTCTATGCGCCGCGGGGAGCGTATCAGTTGATCGTGAGAAGTTTGGAGCCTGTGGGGAAGGGAGATCTGCATCAGCGGTTTGAGGAGTTGAAGAGAAAGTTGCAGGGGGAGGGATTGTTTGATGAGGAACGCAAGAGGCCGATTCCTGAATTTGTGGAGAGGGTGGGAATTATCACGAGTCCGACGGGGGCGGCGGTGCGGGATGCGATTCATGTTTTGCAGAGGAGATGTCCTCGGGTTCAGTTGACGGTATTCGGAGTGAAGGTCCAGGGGGAGGG
>CAMCDO010000035.1 GCA_945873585.1 Verrucomicrobia subdivision 6 bacterium
GTTTTCGCTGTGTTTGGGGCATTTGATGACATCGAGTTTGATCACGATGATGCCATCGGGGGTGGTGATGGTGACGATATCTTCTTCAACGAGGGTGGGTTTCATGTCGGTGGTTTCCTTTGGGGTGGGGGTGTTGGTTTCCGCCGCGCGCGCGGCAAAAGCGAAAAGAAGAGAGAGGGCAAGTGAGGCAACGATTTGGGTTGAGAAGATAGATTTAAGCATGTCGAAGGATGGTCCAAGTTGCTCCGCCGGCCAATACCGAATTTCCTGCCTTAGCGTGATCTCGCTTGATCATGGAGAGAGCTATAATAGCGGAGGAGTCTGGCAGAGAGGTGGCACTGGTCATTTTTCCAAGGGCGGTTCCTTCTGGGGTAGTGCACTCCAGTGGCAGTGAGGGGATGGAGGTGCCGGGAGCGGGTAGAGAAAAACTGGGGCAGGTGGAAGGGGGTAGCGACCCTCCTTCGCTCCGAATCCCTTCCGCTCGCGCGTTCGGGCGGAGCTTCGGAGGGTTGGCTGTCGCCAAGACACAGAGGTGGCGGTTGACGTGGCCGACGCTTCGGAGGCGGGAGATGACTTCTTGGCCGATGTAGCAGCCTTTGGTGGAGCTAATGGCATCGGATTCGAAGCCAGCTTCGGGGGGGAGGGTGTCGGGTCCGACGTCGATACCCCAGAGGGGAAGTCCGCGGGCGATGCGGAGCGGTTCCCATTCGGGTAGGGGGGAGGAGGGGGGGTGGTAAGGGGAGGCAGAGGGAATCCACAGGTCGAGGCCGGGTTCACGAAAGCGGGGGCAGAGGAAATGAAGGGAATCTTTTGGCGCATCGGTGGGTGGAGAGGAGAGGGATAGAAAATGAGCCAAGTTGTAGGATAGGGAGATGTCCTCGATGGTGACGTCATCGGCGACGATAAACTTTTCAAGTCGAGTGTGGAGGGATTCGCGGAGAATGAAATCGGTTTCGATGAGGAGGGAGTCGGATGTGGCAGCGATGTGGAGATCGGCTTCGAGTCGTCCTTTAGAGGTAATGATGGCGGAGTGGACGGCATGGCCTGGGAGGAGTTTCTTTACGTCTTGGGTAACTTGGCCGTTGAGGAAGCGGAGGCGATCGGGGCCGGTGAGGCGCAGAAGGGTACGGGGGCCGGGGAGCCAAGCTAGGGTGGGTGATTTGATCTTTTGCAGGAGGTCGGGATTCATCAGAGTGGTGGGGTGAGTGATGAACATTTCATGGAAGAGGCCTTACGCCAAGCTCGTAAGGCGGTGGCCAAAGGGGAGGTGCCGGTGGGGGCGGTGCTGGTGGTGGAGGGAAAGATTGTCACGAGGGCCCATAATCAGGTGGAGGAGCTGAAGGATGCGACGGCTCATGCGGAGATGTTGGCGGTGACGGCGGCGGCGGGCGAGTTGGACGGTTGGCGATTAACGGAGGCAACGGTTTATGTGACAAAGGAGCCGTGTCCGATGTGTGCGGGGGCACTGGTATTGTCGAGGGTAAAGCGGGTGGTTTATGGAGCGGCGGATCCGCGGATGGGTGCGGCAGGTGGGGCGATGAACTTATTGCAGTTCGCGGGGATGAATCATCATTGTGAAGTGACGGGCGGGGTGCGGGTGGAGGAGTGTCGGGATTTGCTAAAAGAATTTTTTCAGGCCAAAAGATTAGAGAATGGAACGCGTGGCGATTGATCTAAAAAAGAATTGGCCTTTAGGGCCTGGGGTGACGGTGGTGGGGGTGGGGCCGGCGGGGCTTTACGCCTTGGCAAAGCCGGAGGGGGTGCGTTCGCAACCGAAAGAGGGGAGTCGGGATGCGAAGGCTTTGTTGACCTGCAGTTATTCTTTAAAGGAGGAGGCGTATCATTTGCCGCCGGACAAGGGTGGGGGGAAGGTGTGGTTGTTGCATCGGTTGGATGCGGGGACGTCGGGGGTGATTTTGGTGGCGGATGAGGAGCAGACGGCGGCGGAGGTGCAGTACTCTTTTGCCCAGCATCAAATTAAAAAACGGTATGTGGCCTTGGTTTTTGGTTGGGCGCCTCGGGCGAGTGAGGTGTGGAAGGATCGGATGGAGGTGATGAAAGATCGAGGTCGGGCGCGGGCGAGGATGGGTCAGGGGGTTTTGGCGGAAGCGGTGATGAAGGAAAGGGCGAGGGGGAAGGGGCCTTGTGGCCCGATGAGTTTGTTGGAGTTGGAGCCAAAGACTGGGCGGACGCATCAACTGCGGATTCAGTGTTCGCAGAGGAATCTACCGATTGTGGGGGATCGGACGTATGGAGATTTTGAAAAGAACAGGATCTTTACGAAAAGCACGGGGCAACAGGGCATGTTTCTGCATGCAGAGCGTGTGAAGGTGCCCTTTCGTGGAAATGATTGGGAAGCGAGTGTGCCTGTTCCGGCTCATTTTTCGGTTGGGGGATGATGAGCGAAGGCTTGATCTGTCTCTTGTTGATCTGGAGTGTGGTGAGGTGAGTTTACCGAAATTCTCTAAAAGTGAGGATAGGCTTTCCTTGAAGCTCGCCGGGGCAATTACCATTGCAGTATTCATTCTGGCAGGGGTCTTGGGTTGGAAGGGAGTCCTGCCACCGAACGGAATCCTAACCCTGGTGGCGCTAGCGGTGGTTGGATTCGTGGCCGTAGCGCTGAAAGATCGGTGGAAGAAAATCCGCTGGGGAGGAGGGGAAATTGAAATGAAAGTTGGAGCAGGGCAAAACTGGTTGAGGCGGTTGTACCACTGGACAATTCACTGGGCGTCGACACCTCAAGCTGTCCCAGCTTTAGTCGCTATTGCCTTTATTGAATCCAGCTTTTTTCCAATTCCACCCGACGTTCTGCTTTTAGCCCTCTGCTTTGCCCATCCTAAGAGGTGGGCTCATTTTGCCTTTTGGTGCACGGTGGGTTCCGTGGCTGGAGGGGTATTTGGGTGGTGGATTGGGCATGCTTTGTGGGGTGCGGTGGCCCCCTGGTTTTTCGCCCATGTTCCTGGGTTCACCCTTGAGACTTTCCAAAAAGTGGAGGGATTTTACCAGCAGAACGCCTTCCTTTTCATTCTTACGGCAGCGTTTACGCCCATTCCCTATAAGGTCTTTACTGTGGCTTCGGGTGTCTTTGCTGTTCCGATTTCGACTTTAGTTGCAGCTTCGATTTTAGGCAGGGCCGGACGGTTCTTTATGGTGGCTGCGGTGATTCGCCTAGGGGGGGCCAAGCTGAAGCCTCATATTGAAAAGTATTTGGAGGTGGCGGTTACCCTTTTATTCCTTCTGGGGGTAGGGGGGTTCATGGCAATTAAGTGGCTGAAATAGCCGAAAAAAGTTTGAACGTTTTGCCCCTTTGCCTGTCTATTATATCAGATTCGTTTACATCTCCTAGTGTTTGGCAAGAAGCGTGGGTCTGATCACCCACGCTTTTTGTTTGTACTTGAAAGCCCTACAAACCAGATACTTACAAGGATCTCGCCGTCTTTTTGGCATAATCTTAATCATTGACTTTGCCGTAAGAAGGGATGATTGTTTCCCTCCTGCTCATGTTTTCGCGTATTCATCATCATCCACTTGGCGTCCATGCCACTCGCCTTGCTGAGGATCTACAGCGTGAGATATGGGGTTTTGCCCAAGCGGTCATTGATGAGGAGCATCAGGTGTGTGCGGATAACCGGATGAATTACTGGAAAAGCCGATTACTTCTATCGGTTGAGCACGCGAAGTCCAAGGGGATGGATGCTGGAGAAATCGCCCATCAATGTGAGCTTTCCCTTTGTACCTCTCGAGCCTCCAAACCTCTGCCCACTCGTTCTTTAACCCAAATTGAAGGTTATCTTCAAGAACAAGGGGTCCCGGTTCGTCTGCAAGCCCCTATCGGAAATGGGGCGCCCTACTCGCGGGCGTCCTAAGTTACTTCCATTTTTCTTGGTCATGCCATGGGAGACGGCTTGACCCAATAGAATTTTCTCCCCAATTTCTAAGCTCATGGCTGACTCATCGTTATGTGCGGTTCAGGCGGAAGGGGTGGGGTACTCCTATGGGCGCAAGCGCGTTTTAGAAAATATCGATCTTCGTCTGGAAGAGGGGGGAATGTTCTGCGTTCTCGGGCCTAATGGCAGTGGCAAGACGACTCTTTTTAAACTCATTTCAACCATTTTTGCTCTGCAAGACGGGGAAATCTCTGTCGCGGGTCGTAGCCTGCGGCACTTTCCCACCCCCGTGCGGCGCAAGATCGGGGTTCTTTTTCAAAATCCAGCGGTGGACATGAAACTGACTGTCCGCGAAAATCTTCGTTACCATGGTAACCTCTATGGTCTCGAGACCTACGATCTGGAAAAGCGGATCAACAAGAATCTGGAAGCGCTTGGCGTTGAAAATCGGGGAGGGGAGATGGTGGAAAGTCTTTCGGGCGGACTCCGTCGGCGGGTGGAGATTGCCAAAGTACTGCTTACCCGGCCCAGCATTCTCCTGATGGATGAGCCGACTACAGGATTGGATCCCGCAATTCGCTCAGAGCTTTGGAGCATTATTTCAGGTATTCGTAACTCTCGGAAATTGAGCGTACTTTTCACCACCCATCTTTTGGAAGAAGCGGAGCCGGCCGATGAAATTCTGCTTTTGGATCAAGGTCACTCCGTGGCTTCGGGGAAGGTTTCTGAACTGCGCTCCTCCTTAGGCAAGGAGTATGTTCGTATCGGGACCTACCAGCCTAAAAAACTGGCCGCCCGCATTCGCAAGGAAGGGGAGATTGAAGTCACGGTGGAACCCGCCGCGGTGAAGGTGGTTCCTCTTCGTGGGTTGGCCGCTCCCTTAGCGATCCGACTTTGGCGGGAGTACGGCAAGGAAGCCACTTCAGTGACTCTTTGTCGGCCCACCCTTGAGGATCTGTTCCTACAAAAAACGGGGCGACTCTGGTCGTCCACCCCAGGGGAAATTTAACCTATGATTATGCAAGCCTCCTCCAGCCTCGCTCTGCGCGAGATCGTGCGGTTTCTGCGCCAAAAAAACCGAGTCATCGGAGCTTTGGCGACCCCAGTCATTTTCTGGTTTCTTCTGGGTTCTGGGGTCGGTCGGTCGTTGGCCTCATCTGGGATTCGGGAACGAGCGGACTATCTGACCTACTTTTTCCCAGGAATTGTTTTGCTGATCATTCTTTTTACGGCGATTTTTTCAACGGTCTCCGTAATTGAGGATCGGCGCGAAGGATTTTTGCAGGGGGTACTGGTGGCGCCTGATGGGCGGTCCGCGATTCTTTTTGGCAAATTGATCGGAGGAACTCTTTTGGCTGTTTTCCAAGCCCTGATCGTCGTCTTGATTGCACCCTATACTGATTACCATCCCGACGCCCGGGTTCTGATGTACCTTGTGGCGATGATTGCCCTGCTTGCGGTTGGCCTGACTGCGCTGGGATTTCTCTTTGCATGGCCGATGGACTCCACCCAAGGCTTTCACGCTTTAATTAATCTATTTTTTGTTCCTCTCTGGTTTCTCAGCGGGGCGCTTTTCCCTGCCAGTGGTGCGGCCGAGTGGATTCGGACGCTGATGCGGATGAATCCCCTTAGCTACGGGCATGATGCCTTGGCAGGTCTTCTGGCTACTCGGCCAGGGATGCCTTTGCCTCTGGATCTATCTCACGATTTTTCGATCGTGATTGCGTCGACCCTTCTGCTGGTTATGGCCTGTGCCCTGCAGGTCAGTCGGCGTTCGTGACCTTGCCGGTGCCGGCGTCGCCGGGACCTCAGCCTGCCAACCGACAACTTACAGCGTTTGTCTGGGCTCTTCTGGTGGTTGGGCTGATGGCGGTGATTGCCGCTGGGGTAAGGGAAATCTGGATATCCTCCGAGCGGCAAGAAGTGCGGTCCTTGCCCATCTACGGGCAGATTCCTGATTTCCGATTGATCGAACGAGATGGCCAACCGCGCACCTTAGCCGATTGCCAAGGCGAGATCTGGTTTGCTGCCTTCTTTTTCTCCTCCTGTCCCGGCCCGTGCCCTGTCTTAAGTAATCGGTTAGCAGAGCTAGCTCAAGCCGTAGGCCGAACCAAAGGAAAAGTCCGAGTGGTTTCGATTACGGTGGATCCTGCGGTCGACACCCCAGAACGCTTGAGGGCCTACGCCCAGAAGTATGGTGCAGGAAAAAACTGGTGGTTTCTTACGGGGCCTTTACCTGAGATTTATCGAATCGCCCGTGAGGGATTTAAATTGGCGGTGGAGGAAAATCCACCTGAGGCTGTTGCGCAAAACGGGAAAATGCTTCACAGCACGAAGATCGCCATGGTGGATGGGCAGGGCCGAGTTCGCGGGTACTACAACGGAACCGATGCGGATCTTTTGGCACGGGTTTTGCCTGATCTCGGAGACCTGATGAGGGAGAGGACGGTGGGTAGTCCAAAATGACTTTGCACGACCTGCCCTTGCTTAATGCGGTCCTCAATTCGTTGACGGCGATGCTCTTGCTGGCGGGTTGGATCCAGATCAAACGGGGAAATAAGGAGGCCCATAAAAAAATTATGGTGACCGCCTTTTGCGTCTCTTCGGTTTTTTTAGCCTCTTATCTTTTGCACAAATTCACGGTGGGACCGAAGTTGTTTCCGATGCAGGGATGGGTGAGGGTGCTCTACTTCTTTATCCTTATCCCCCACACCATTTTGGCGGTGGTCAATCTGCCGTTTATTTTGGCGGTGGTTTGGTTTGCGGTCACGGGTCAGTTTGAAAAGCACAAGAAGCTGACCCCGTGGGTCTGGCCCGTTTGGATGTATGTCTCGGTCACAGGAGTGCTGGTTTACCTGATGCTTTATCGTTGGTGCGTCTAGTCGTAGAACGGGTCACCACTTTGTGCGTACTTGCAAGTCTGTCGCAACAAGGCAAAGTTCCTCTGTGGAAACGTCACAAAACCATCTGGGCGCCGCATCTCTCGACTTGACCCAAGTGAGCTCAGGGGACGAAGTTCGGGTGCGTCATCTTGCTTGTTCTCCAACCACTTGCCAGCGGTTGCGCGAGATGGGGTTTTGTGAAAATGCTTTGGTCACCAAAATTCGAGGCGGGGCTGATCTGGTTTGCTGGGTTTGTGGCACCCGAGTGGCCTTGAGCGCCCGCTTGGCCAAGCAGATCTTGGTCGAACACGTGGACGGAAAGTCCTGAGCCACCCAATGCGCGGGGAAGTTTCCCCGTCTTTCCGATGAGCCAAGATTCGCCGAAACGTTGGATCGCAGTTGTCGGAAATCCGAATGCGGGGAAAAGCACCCTCTTTAATGCTTTGACGGGTCTGCGTCAGCGAGTGGGCAACTACCCAGGGGTCACGGTAGAAAAGCACACCGGCACCGCCTTTACCCTGCATGGGGAGGCGGTCGAACTAATTGATCTCCCTGGGATGTATAGCATGGCGGCTCGCTCTCCTGACGAGGAGATCGCAGTGAAAGTTTTACTGGGGGAATCTGCTGGTCTGCCGAAACCAGACGCGGTGCTTTGCGTGGTTGATGCCAGCAATCTCGAGCGAAATCTTTTCCTGGTAACGCAGGTGATGGAGCTGGGTTTACCTGTTTTAGTGGCACTGAACATGGTGGATGTGGCCGAGGCGCGGGGGATTCGCCTGCATCCTGACCAGCTGAGTGAGAAGCTCGGGGTTTCCTTCATTCCGACCCAAGCTCATCGGGGCAAAGGGCTGGTGGAACTCCGGGCCGCGCTTGGCCAGCGGCTGCTTAAGCCTGGCCCACGACAGTGGACGATGCCTCCACCGCTGGCAGTGGCGGTAGGGCAAATTGCCTCGGCTTGGCGTCAAAGTGAACCGAGCGAACTGCGAGCGGAAGGGAAAGCGCTGGAACTTTTAGCTGGGTCAGACGTAGGCCCCGATGGAGCGAGGAAGTTGGCGACGGCCTGGCGCGAAAGATTTCGTAAGGAGGCTTACGACTGGTCGGCTTCGGTGGTGCACGCGCGTTATGAGTATGTGCGAAAAATGCTCGGGGAAGCGGGGATCGGAAGTGGAAAACTAGGTGGGACTTGGACCGATTGGATTGATGCGGTGGTCTTGCATCCGGTAGCGGGTTGGGCCGTCTTAGTCGGAATGATGCTGATACTTTTTATGTCCATTTTCTCTATTGCGGCATATCCGATGGGTTGGATTGATGGCGCCTTCACTTGGCTTGGAGGAACGATCCAGAATGCACTTCCCGCAGGGATGCTCCGCGACCTATTGATCGATGGAATTTTGGCTGGGGTGGGCGGAGTGGTTATTTTTCTTCCGCAGATTCTGATTCTTTTTTTCTTTCTTGGGTTGCTGGAGGATTCGGGATATCTCGCACGGGCTGCCTTTCTTCTGGATCGGGTGATGCATCGGGTGGGGTTAAGCGGAAAGTCATTCATTCCGCTCTTGAGTTCTTACGCCTGCGCCATTCCAGGAATCATGGCAACCCGCACGGTAGAAGATCCGAAAGATCGGCTGACTACGATTCTGGTGGCCCCCTTGATGAGCTGTTCCGCTCGCATCCCTGTCTACACCACCCTGCTGGCGGCGGCGGTTCCGGTGGCCTTAGTCCCGGTCTGGGGAAAAGCCACGGCGATGCTTGGACTGTATGTTTTAGGGACAGGAACCGCTTTCATTCTCGCCTGGCTCTTTCGTAAAAAACTTCTGGGGGGTGGATCTCCTCCACTTATTTTAGAACTACCGCCGTACCGAATGCCCTCGTTCCAAACGGTCAGCCTACGGATGTGGGAACGGGCCATCCTTTTCCTGCGTCGGGCGGGGACGGTGATTCTAGCTCTTTCTATTGTTCTCTGGTTTCTTTCAAGCTTCCCGAATACTTCTGACGATCCCACAGACAAATTGGCGGGAAGCTTTGCGGGACAAATGGGGCATGGGCTGGAGCCAATCCTGCGACCGCTAGGATTTGATTGGCGGATTGGCATTGGGTTGGTGGCCTCTTTAGCGGCGCGCGAGGTTTTCGTAAGCACGATGTCGATTGTTTATCATGTCGGGGGAGAGGAGGAGGGGTTGGTCACGGCGATGCGCTCGGCGACTTGGCCTGATGGAGCGTTGATTTACACTCCATTGACTTGCCTGGCTCTTTTGGTTTTCTATGTCTACGCCCTGCAGTGTTTGAGCACAGTGGCTGTAGCTAAACGAGAGACGGGGGGATGGAAATGGCCCATCTTTATGCTCCTTTATATGACGGGCTTGGCTTATCTGGCGGCATGGTTGGTGCAGGGAGTGGGAAGAGCGTTAGGATTTTCTTAGATGGGCGAGAAGGCACAGATCCTGGCAGTGGGATTAACCGTCTTAGGGGCGGTGATTTATTTGGTATGGAAATTTTTTGGTAAGGGCGGGGGTAAAGGTCCAGGTTGCGGAAAATGTTCCTCCTGATTCGGAACTGATGCAGAATATAATTTGATGAACCGAATTCAGGCCATCCTTCCCCACGCGAAACTGGGCACCGCCCAAGCGAAAAACCCCTTTGTCTTGGAATGGGTCGAAAAAGTCATAGCCCTCACCCAGCCAGAGAACATCTTTTGGTGCGATGGTTCGGAGGCGGAAAAAGCCTATCTGACCGAGCAGGCCGTGAAGCAGGGAGTGCTGATTCCGCTCGATCATAAAAAATGGCCTGGTTGTCACTATCACCACTCCAATTCGAACGATGTGGCGAGAGTGGAGCAGTGTACCTACATCTGCACGCGAAGAGAAAAAGATGCGGGGGCGACGAATAACTGGATGGAGCCGAAGGTGATGCGGCAGAAAATGCGTGGGTTGCTGGCAGGTGCGATGAAAGGCCGGACGATGTTTGTCATTCCTTACCTGATGGGACCTCCCGGTTCGCCTATGGCCAAAGTAGGCATCGAGCTGACCGATTCAATCTATGTCGTCCTGAACATGCGAATCATGACGCGTATGGGTAAAGTGGCGTGGGATCATCTGGGGGCAGGGGAGGAGTTCAACCGTGGAACCCACTCGGTCCTCGATTGCGATCCAGAGCGGCGTTACATCTCCCACTTTCCGGAGGAGAACGAGATTATTTCGGTGGGTTCGGGCTATGGGGGCAACGCCTTGCTGGGCAAAAAGTGCCTGGCGCTGCGGATTGCCTCTTTTCTCGGCAGGGATGAGGGCTGGTTGGCGGAGCACATGTTGATCCTTTGTGTGGAGGATCCGACGGGTCGTAAAACCTACGTGGCGGCTGCATTCCCCTCGGCCTGTGGTAAGACGAATTTCGCCATGATGATTCCGCCTTCCTCCTACCAAGGGTGGAAATTAACCACGATTGGAGATGATATTGCTTGGATGAAACCCGCCCCCGATGGGCGTCTGCACGCGATCAATCCTGAGAATGGATATTTTGGGGTGGTCCCTGGGACGAACGAGAAATCAAATCCTAATGCGATGAAAGCTATGGCTCGCGATACGATCTTTACCAATGTCGCCCGGACGGCGGATGGGGATGTTTGGTGGGAGGGAAAAGATAATCCTCCCCCTGCCAACCTGATCGACTGGCAGGGAAACCCGTGGGATCTGAAAAGTGGGAAGGCGGCGGCTCACCCCAATAGCCGATTCACTTCGCCTAGTGTCAACAATCCTGCTTTGGCCAAGGAGGTAAATGATCCCGCGGGTGTGCCGATCAGTGCGATTATTTTTGGTGGGCGTCGTGCCACGACTATTCCTCTGGTTTTTCAAGCGTTCAGCTGGTTTCACGGGGTCTTTGTCGGAGCGTCGATGGGTTCGGAGATGACAGCGGCGGCCGCGGGGGTACTGGGCCAGGTGCGGGGGGACCCGATGGCCATGCTACCGTTCTGTGGATATAATATGGGTGACTACTTCGACCATTGGATGGAGATGCGAAAGCGGATCAAGATTCTTCCACGTATTTTTCACGTGAACTGGTTCCGTAAAGATGCCCAAGGAAAGTTCTACTGGCCTGGGTTTGGGGACAACATGCGGGTGCTGGAGTGGATCATTGGTCGTTGCCACGGCCAGAGGGATGCGCGGGAGGCTTCGATTGGCTGGATTCCACGTTATGAGGATATTAACTTGAAGGGAATTGAGGGAATGACGCCCGAACGATTTGCCGAAATGATGGAGATCAATGCTGACGCTTGGCGCCGTGAACTTGTTTTCCAGAATGAGCTTTACCTCAAAATATACCACGAACTGCCTAAGGAGATGATCTACCAAAGGGAACTGCTCATCGCCCGGCTCTAAAAAACCCAGAAAGAAAAATAAATATGAAATCGATCCTCACCCTTATTCTCACCGGACTTCTTCTGCTGACTTCGACCGCTTCTTCGCAAGAAGCCCCCGTGAAAAAGAAAAAGATGGCACCGATGAACGCCGCGTCCGATGTGGTTACGGGTAAGATTTACGTCGTCACTCCTGCCAAGAACCGATTCACGGTGCGGCTGGACAATCCATTGGTGACCGCAACTGCGACGAACAAAGTGGTGGCCTTTCTTTTGGCGGATGGGGCCAAGATCACCATCGCTGGAGCGGAGGGTAAACTAGATGGATTACAAAAGGGGATGAAGGTACGGGTCATGCCCAGCGCGGGCGATGTGAGTAAGGCCTCGGAAATTGAAGCGACGGCGGCAGATCCAGCGACCAAGCCAGAGGCGACGGAGGAGTAAGCAGGTTTTTCGTTAGGGTTGAGGCGGGATACTCCATCAAAGAGTTCCGTGGCGGGAGGTGGCTGTGTTACTTGGGGAAAGTCTTAGGCGGATTTTGCGTCGGCTTGGGGAGGCATCTTGGGAAATTCTCCCTCCCACCGGGTCATGACCGCAGTGGCGAGGCAGTTGCCCATGAGATTGACAGAGGTGCGGGCCATATCCATTAAGGCGTCCACGCCTAGGATGACCGCGACCGCTTGCAGGGGTAGGCCGAACATGGTGAGGGCTCCTGCCAGAATGACGAGGGAGGCGCGGGGCACTGCGGCCACTCCCTTGGAGGTGAGCATGAGGGTGAGCATCATGAGAATTTGTTGGCTGATGGGCATATGAATTCCAGCCGCTTGTGCAGCAAAAACACTGGCTACGGCTAGATAAAGGGTGGATCCGTCCAGATTAAACGAGTATCCCGTGGGTAGAACGAAGGCGATGATCCGTTTGGGTAAGCCGAACTTTTCCAGCTGTTTCATGGCGAGGGGCAGGGCGGCTTCACTCGATGCGGTGGTGAAGGCGATGAGCCATGGCTCTCTGATGTAACTCCAGAAAAGGCGAACGGGAATTCGCGTCAGGAGGGCGATAGGGATGAAAACCCCGATGATGAGAACGATTAAGGACCCGTAGAGAGTGCCGACGAGGAGGAAGAGGCTTTTGAGTACGCCCAGTCCGCTGGTGCCCACGGTGGTGGCAATAGCCGCCCCGATTCCGAAGGGGGCGAACTTCATAACGATTCCGACAAACTTGAACATCACTTCGGAGAGGGATTCACAGAAATCGAGCATCACCTGTTTGGGTTTGCCAGGGACCTGCGAAAGACCCACTGCAAAGAGAATGGAGAAGAAGACGATCTGGAGAACTTCATTGTGGGTGGCGGCTTCGAAAAAGCTTTGGGGGACCATGTGTTCGATCACTCCAAGGAAAGTGATTTTGCTTTGGGCGTAGGTGGCACCTGCCTCGGCGGTGGCGGTGGATAGGTTCACGCCGACTCCAGGTTGGATCCAGTTCACCGCAACCAGTCCAATGAGGAGGGCGAGGGTCGTGACGACTTCGAAATAGATGAGAGAGCGGAAAGCGAGGCGACCGACTTTTTTGATATCGTCTCCGTGCCCTGCGATGCCTACGACCAAGGTACTAAAGAGCAGGGGAACGATGATCGATTTGATCATCCGCAAAAAGACTGAGGAAACCGCTTTTTCCGCAACGGCGAGACTTGGGAAGTCGCTTGAGGGGAAGAAGTGGCCGAGCGCAATTCCTACGACCATTGAAATAATGATCCAATGGGTGGAGCTGACTGTAGATTTTTTAGCGGGTAAAGAAAAGGACAACCCTTATGGTCTGCCAGAACCGAAGAGGAAGGTCACTATCGTAAAGTAGATATAAAAACCTCATGAAAAACTAAAATAATAATCATAGCTATTAGGAGTTATGTAGAGTATCCTTCAAGGAGTATGTCGATTCTTAGCACAATCTTCGGGAAGAAGGGGTGGCCGGGGCAAAGCGGGGGTATGGCGAGGATCGCCATTTTTGAGATTCGAATCCTTGTTTTCGGTTGTCTGGTGGTTGCTGTCGTACTTGGGGCGTGGTCTTGGATGCAGAAGATGGATCGGCAAGGTTATGTTTCGGCTCCTTCGAAAGTCAGCAAAGTTGAGGCTGGGGAGAAGAAGTAGGAGGGCGACTTGGCGGGCGTGGGGAGGGGACAGTTGTCCGTGGTACCGAAGGATTTCTACATCGAGGTGGGTAAACTCTAGGATTTTTTGGGCATGATGATCCAGAGGATCAAGTAGAAGATGGCTCCGGAAAAGACAGTGAAGATGGTGAGCACGGTGTAGAGGATGCGGACGAGGGTGGGGTCCCAGCCGAGCCACTCGGCCAACCCGCCGCAGACCCCCGCGATCATTCGGTTATTGGAAAGGGTTAGAGCCATAGAATTTCGATAGGCCAAATCAAGGAGGTGTCGAGCCGAAGTCGTGGCGGAATTCTTTATCCGTGAATTCTAGATAGGGGAAGGGCAGGATTGAGGAGTGGAAAGTGTGCCCATCGAAACAGTCCATCTTTTGGCCAAGCAGGCACAGGGGTCGCATTTCGAGCCTTCCCAGATGGTGGAAGGTGGGGAGTTGGAGTTACGATGGTTTTGTTTGCGGGTGGCGCCGAAGCAAGAGCACGTAGCGATCGCCCATCTGCGTAAGGTGTATCAGGTGCAGGTATTTTGCCCGCGGTTGCGGTTTCAGAAGGCTACGAGAACGGGGCGGCGCTGGTATGTGGAGGCACTCTTTCCTTCCTATCTTTTTGGGAGGTTTGACTATTTGACCCAGCATCGCGCGGTGCACTACTGCCCAGGAATCAGTGCGATACTTCATTTTGGGAGCAAGGTCATTCCCGTGCCCGATCGTGCGATTAGGGATCTGCTGGCGGCGGTCCCAGAGGGGGCGGGAGAAACGATTACGATTCAGCCTGAAGTGCAGTTGGGGCAGGAGGTGCAGGTGGTGGAGGGAGCCTTTGCGGGGTTGCGGGCGGTGGTCACGCGGGTAATGCCCGCACGACAACGGGTCGCAGTGCTCTTAGAGTTCCTAGGAAGAATGTCGGAAACAGAGGTTCCGATGGAGAATGTGCTTTCGGCGGTTCGGCATCCGATGGAGGGGGTTCCGAAGGAGGCGAGGAGGCGAGGAGGTGAGGAGAAAGAGTAGAAGCGGTCTTGGCTACGGGAGCTTTTTGCGGGAGATTAGAAGAACGCATGAATCGTAAAGGCATACTTTTGGCGGGGGGAACGGGAACGCGGCTTTGGCCGTTGACGCGAGCTGTTTCGAAACAGCTTCTGCCTTTGTACGACAAGCCGATGGTCTACTATCCGCTTTCGGTGCTGATGCTCGCGGGGATACGAGAGATTCTTCTGATATCGACCCCGCAGGATTTACCTCTTTTTAAACTTCTGTTGGGAGACGGGCAGAGTTTGGGGTTGAAGTTGAGTTATGCGGAGCAGCCGAAGCCCGAGGGATTGGCGCAGGCCTATCAGATCGGAGCGAAGTTCGTCGGGACGGACCCGTCGTGTCTGATATTGGGAGATAACTTCTTTTACGGGGCGGAGTTGGGGAGGTTGCTTGCTTCAGCGCAAGAGAGGGAGAAAGGAGCGACAATCTTTGCTTATCAGGTGGCGGATCCGTCGTCTTACGGAGTCTTGACCTTTGATGAGAAAAACCGGATTACCTCGATTGAGGAAAAGCCGGCCAAGCCGAAGTCGCACTGGGCAAATTGTGGGCTTTATTTCTACGATGGGCGTGCGGTGGAGTTTGCGCGGGGGTTAAAGCCATCGGCCCGGGGGGAGTTGGAAATTACCGATCTGAGCCGCTGTTACATGAAAGATCAGAGTTTGCATGGGGAGAGGTTTGGGCGGGGATCGGCGTGGTTGGACACGGGGACAGCGGATGGGTTGTTGCAGGCGGCGCAGTTTGTGCAGACGGTGCAGACAAGGACGGGAATGTTGCTGGGTTCGCCGGAGGAGG
>CAMCDO010000036.1 GCA_945873585.1 Verrucomicrobia subdivision 6 bacterium
CACTCCACTCCGACCTCACCCTCGCCATGGACGAGCTTAACCAAACCTTAAACGAACAGTTCCGCGTTCCAGAAGAGTCTCCTTAACGCCCATGCCCTCCTCCACCACCCCGCGCCCGATCCGCACCACGGTGATTTCCCCTGCTTTCATAACGCCCGTCTGAACTATTGTTCCAATCCCTACCACGACCTCCATATCCGCCATACCCATAACCGCCCCCGCCATAGTAGTAGTCGTTGTACCCGTAATAATCTTGGTCATTCGCATCCGCCCACTTGATGAAAGGCCTCTCGGGGGGTGCCGCAGGCGGAGGAGTCACCGCCGCGGTCTGGCTAAACCCATTCGCTGCGAAAAACAGAATCATAAAGAGGCTTCTTTTCATCCCTCCACTCTGTCCGATTTGATCCGACCCCCACAAGAACTAAACACACCCTGCTCCACCCGCTCCTCGAAGATTCCTACGTTGCTACGCCCGCAGAATTGCCTTTGAATCCTTCTCAGCCGAACCGCGGGATTCACCCGCTGTCGTGGACCGATTTGCCGGGTCACTTGGCGCAAGAAGGAAGCAAACTGCATGACCCCGATAACTAGCCCAGCTAACCCTCTGGCCACTCGCGAAATCGCGAGACGCCGCACTTTTGCCATTATCTCTCACCCCGACGCAGGAAAGACCACCCTCACCGAAAAGTTCCTCCTTTACGGCGGGGCAGTCCAACTCGCAGGCAGCGTCACCGCTCGTCGCAACCAAAGAGCCACCACCAGCGATTGGATGGAGCTCGAAAAGCAACGCGGAATTTCCGTCTCCTCCACCGTCCTCCAGTTCCCCTACGGCGACCACGTCGTCAACCTCCTCGATACCCCAGGCCACCGAGACTTTTCCGAAGATACCTATCGAGTCCTTACTGCGGTCGATGCCGCGGTTATGGTCATCGATGCTGCCAAAGGAATCGAACCACAGACCCGAAAACTCTTTGAAGTCTGCCGACGCCGCGGAGTCCCCATCTTTACCTTCATGAACAAGCTCGATCGTCCCGCTCGTGACCCGCTCGATCTTCTGGATGAACTTGAAAACGTTCTCGGCATCCATGCCGCCCCCTGCGTCTGGCCCTTAGGCAGTGGTCCTGAATTCCGTGGGGTCTATGACCGCCAAGAAAAAGAGGTCCACCTTTTCGAAAAAGTCCCCGGAGGTGCCTTTCGCGCTCCCGAACAGGTCGGTGGCGTCGACGATCCCAAAGTCCGTGCCTCCCTTTCTCCCGATACCTATCAGAAATTCCGCGATGAACTCGCCCTTCTCGATGGGGCAGGAGCCAACTTTCAACTCGACGACCTGCGTGCAGGAAAACTCACCGCTGTCTTTTTTGGTAGCGCCGCGAATAATTTCGGCGTCCGCCTCCTCCTTGAACGATTCCTCCAGTTCGCCTCGCCCCCTGGCCCTCGACGCTCTTCCAAGGAAATAATTCTCCCTGAATCTCCATCCTTCTCAGGATTCGTTTTCAAGATCCAAGCTAACATGAATCCACGTCATCGGGATCGTGTCGCCTTCGTCCGAGTGGTCTCAGGACACTTCCGCCGGGATATGGTCGCACTCAATCCCCGTACGGGGGAAAATCTACGTCTCTCCAACTCCCAACGCCTCTTTGCTCGTGAACGCGAAACTGTCGACGACGCTTGGCCAGGCGATGTTGTTGGTCTGGTGGGAAATCACGATCTGCAAATCGGCGATACCCTCACGGAAGAGCCAAGCACTCTCTTCGACGAGATCCCACGCTTTCCACCAGAGTGCTTTGCCTTCGTCCACTGCGCCACCAGCGCCATGCAAAAGCGTTTTCGCACTGGCCTCGATCAACTCCTCAAGGAAGGAGTCGCCCAGAAATATCAGCTCGAAGGAAATACCTCCGCCATTCCCCTCCTAGGCGCCGTCGGTCCCCTCCAGTTCGATGTCCTCCGTCATCGCCTCGAATCCGAATATGGAGCCGAAACTCGGATCGAGCCCGCCCGCTGGAAGTTCGTCCGTTGGCCCACAGAATCACGTTCCAACCCAAAGCCCCTCATTCTCCCCTCCACCGCTATTCAAGCTACCGACGCCGGAAACCGAACGGTTGTCCTTTTTGAAACCGCCTGGTCGATCGACTTCTTCCTCGAAAATAACTCTGGTGTCACTCTATCCGAAAATCCTCCCTCGTAATCCACCCACCTCTTTTCCTTATTTTCATCCGGTTTCAATTTGATTTTCCCATTCTTGGCTATACATTTACAGAGCTTTTCGGGCTGGATTTCAATGGTTTTCAGCCGGAATGAAGTAAGGAAAATCGACTATGTCCACCCCATCTAAATGCCCCTTTTCTGGTAGCACCGGAGCCCGAACCGAACCCATCGCCCCATCCAACGACTCTTGGTGGCCGCACCGCCTTAATCTAAAGATTCTCAACCTGCACTCAGAAAAGTCCAACCCGATGGACAAGAACTTCAACTACGCCGAGGCATTTAAAAAACTCAACCTCGCCGCCGTAAAAAAAGATCTCTGCACACTCATGACCGACTCGCAAGAGTGGTGGCCTGCTGATTGGGGCAATTACGGTCCCTTCTTTATCCGTATGGCTTGGCACAGCGCAGGAACCTACCGGATTTCTGATGGCCGAGGTGGAGCTGGCACAGGCAACCAACGCTTTGCCCCCCTCAACAGCTGGCCCGATAACGTCAATCTCGACAAAGCTCGCCGCCTCCTCTGGCCCATCAAGAAAAAATACGGCAACCAACTCTCTTGGGCCGATCTCTTTATCCTCACAGGTAACGTTGCCCTCGAATCGATGGGGTTCAAAACCTTCGGCTTTGGCGGCGGCCGCGAAGATATCTGGGAACCCGAGGATGATATCTACTGGGGATCCGAAACCACTTGGCTCGGAGACAAACGCTACACTGGCGATCGCGAACTCGAGGACCCCCTGGGCGCAGTCCAGATGGGTCTGATCTATGTGAACCCAGAAGGTCCCAACGGAAAGCCCGATCCCCTCGGCTCCGCTCGGGACATCCGGGAAACCTTCGCCCGCATGGCCATGAACGACGAAGAAACTGTGGCCCTAGTTGCAGGTGGTCATACCTTTGGAAAATGTCACGGCGCAGGTGACCCCGCCCTCGTTGGGCGCGAACCCGAAGGTGCTCCCATGGAAGAAATGGGTTTGGGCTGGAAAAATAAGTTCGGCACGGGATACGGCGTTCACACCACCAGCAGTGGAATTGAAGGAGCTTGGAAACCCAATCCCACAACATGGGACATGGGCTACTTCAATATGCTTCTAGGCTACGAATGGGAGCTGGTGAAAAGCCCGGCCGGGGCTTGGCAGTGGCTGGCTAAGGATGTTCAAGCGAAGGACATGATTCCTGATGCTCACGATCGCTCCAAAAAGCATCGGCCCATGATGACCACTGCCGACATGGCTCTTCGTATGGATCCCATTTATGGTCCGATCTCTCACCGTTATCACAAAAATCCCGAACTGTTCGCCGACTCCTTTGCCCGCGCTTGGTTCAAACTGACCCACCGCGACATGGGTCCACGCTCCCGCTACCTCGGCTCAGAAGTTCCCAAAGAAGTTCTCATCTGGCAGGACCCCGTTCCTGCAGTCGATCACAAGCTGATCGGCGAGAAGGAAATTGCCACCCTCAAAAGCAAGATTCTTGCCTCAGGCCTTCCCCTCGCTCAGTGGGTTAAGGCGGCCTGGGCTTCCGCATCCACCTTTCGCGGTTCAGATATGCGGGGTGGGGCCAACGGCGCGCGTCTTCGTCTCGCACCCCAGAACGCGTGGGAGGTCAACGAACCTAGGGAGCTTTGCCAAGCCTTCCAAAAGCTGGAACCAATCCGAGCCGAGTTTAATGCCTCCGCCTCGGGTGGAATAAAAGTCTCCACTGCGGATCTAATCGTACTTGCAGGATGCGCCGCTGTGGAGGAGGCCGCCAAGAAAGCCGGTCACAACATTAAGGTCTCCTTCTCCCCAGGTCGGACCGATGCCACTCAGGAACAGACCGACGTGGCTTCTTTCGGTGCACTTGAAACGCTCGCCGACGGTTTCCGCAACTATACCCGCCAAGGACTCAAAGCCCCTGCGGAGGAGTGTCTGGTGGATAAAGCACAGTTATTGAAGCTTACTTCACCTGAAATGACCGCCCTGATCGGCGGAATGCGTGTGCTCGACACCAACTTCGGTCACACCAAGCACGGTGTGTTCACCGATAAACCGGGTTTCCTGACGAACGACTTCTTTGTCAATCTCACCGATATGGATATCGAATGGAAACCCTCCGCTGTCGGTGGTCTCTACGAGGGACACGACCGTAAAACGGGTAAGGTCAAGTGGACTGGCACCCGAGTGGATCTCGCCTTTGGCTCCAACTCCGAACTCCGCGCCCTGGCAGAGGTCTACGCTCAAGACGATTCGAAGGAGAAGTTCGTTAAAGATTTTGTCGCGGTTTGGACTAAAGTAATGAACCTCGACCGCTTCGACCTTCCATAACATTGATATCAAGCCTTTTTCAGGTTGTATTTTCTTTCTCGCCGCCAGCCCACTTCACAAATCGGCAACTACTTTTTGGCGGGAGTTCAGACGTTGATTAAGCAAGCTAGCGATCTACCTTGCCCCAGCTTAGTGGATGCTCATCAATCTTCACTCCCATAGTTTCGAGGAAACAGGCCACCATTTCGTAGAAACCAGCAAGAAGGGTCGCTTCCGCTATCTCGGCTGCTGAAAAGATCTTTGCCAGCTTCTCAAGGGTAGAGTCAGAAACCTTTCCAAGTTGAGAACAGTCATCTGCCAGCTGAAGCATAAGAGAAAATTTCTCATTAAGACCAGAGGGCTTGGCGGAGGTGATGGCAGAAATCTCCGTCTCGCTCAACCCAGCCATCCTGGCCGCTGGAAGGTGATGCAAAAGTTCGTACGAACTGCCCCGCAAGGTACCCATCCTCAGAATCACCAGTTCCCTTATTTTTGGATCAAGATTTCCTGTTCGGAACGACAAACCGAAATCGAGGACCGATTGAACCATCTCGACAGGACAGTGCAGCAGCATCCGCGTGAGATTGATCGGCAGTCTGTCGAACTGCGCTTTCTGCTCTTGGGTAAACTTTGAAACATCCGGATATTCGGCCTTCATCCGCTTTACTTGACCGCTTTGAGTGCCTGAACCCCAAGTCGTGCCCTCAGTTGAGCCAAATACAAACTCTCGGGCTTGACGGGTGTCCCCTTAGAAAAAAGCCACTCCGAGGTATTTCCACTAACCGTTTCGTAATTACCGGAGCTGCCGATACACCAATTCACGCATCCTGGAGCTTGCTCAACCGTGATCTTCTTTGCTGAGCAGTTCCAGACAACCCCCCACCCCATCGTCCAGCCATGCCCACTTCCCATCCCACCCCGATTCCGCAGGATGATTTCCCCATCCCTGAGCTTACACCCATCCAAAAGGAGCCCCGTCGACCATCGCATATGCGGCTGGATCGATCCGTCACCACTAAAGATGCAGTTCAGCACCACGTTGAGCATCGACTCAGGGTTTGCCGTCGATACGTAGAAGGAGCCGTTACCAGTCGAAGTACACTTGTTCATCAACGTCTGCCTGCCACCCAAACGGAAATCGGTCGCCTTCCCAGACGAGCGCGAAGATTTGGTAACCGTCGCAGGATGGTTGGCCACCATCGATTCGAGTGTAATCCGCTCGGCTGAATCAGCCACCTCAACATCGGGGAGTTGATTTAAGGTAGCAACATTGCGAACCCAGGCATCTTCACAACCCTCCAAGGTAACTCCACTGTTCTGAGCATCGACAAAATCTCCTTTTGGTGCGACAGCCTCAATCCGAAGATTTTCCAAAGCGCACTCCGATAGCTTTTTATCAGAAGAAACCTTCTGAACAGTGCCTCGGTTCGCCCCTAGTTTACTCACATCAATGCAGTCGGTAAGTGGCATCTCCCAGGTGATCTGCTTTCCAGTCACCGACTTGATCTTCCGGTCCTGCGTAAGGGCTTTACCTTCCTTCAGCCATTGACCCGGTTCGCCGTCAGAAATAAGGTTGTCCATTTCCATAAAACGAATCCACTCCGCCGAAGCGGGACGGGAGATTCTCACTAGGTCGCCAACTTGAAAAGCATCACTCATCGCGAGGTTCAAGGAGGTAGCCCCAGATGGAACATAATCATCGGCAATCTCGGTCGGACCACTCGAGTCGCCCTTGTCCTCTCCAACATCTTTCTTTTTCTTCGACTTCTTTTTTCCCTTCCCGTCCTGACCCTGGCTCTTCGATCCGATGACAATGCAGGCGTGAGGTGCTCCCGTCATCTGAATGGTCGTTCCATCCCGACTAAAACCCGACCCTCGCAAGACGACCCCGCTAGTGTGAAGAGTCAGTGTCTTACTGCATTTATATGTGCCAGAAGCCAAGACCACCGCACCCCTAAAATCGTTGACCAACGGCATGCTGGAAACTGAATCAATCGCAGCCTGAATCTTTTCGCTGCAATCCCCTGCCATCGGGGTCACTTTGGCCTTTTCAGGTACATCCGGCAAAGCCACCCCTCCTCCTCGGTAACCTGCGTAGGAGAAATCACAAATTCGGTCCCCTTTGGCTGTGGTGGCGTAGTAAAGTTCAGGCCCGCTACCCACCAAGGAGCACGGCATCTCCCCAGCCGACGCATTGCACAAAGCCACCATCAGTAAAAACGGGTAGGAGAAATATTTCATGGGAGGATTATGAAGAATTATTCATTGAGTGACTACATGGAATTTACACGCTATTCACCAAATAGAGCTGTAACAAGACTGTCAACGGGTGCTCCCCCCACATTCCCAATTTAAAATCCTACCAAATCACCAAGCCAACTCGACAAAAAACCCCAGGAAGCCGAAGCCTCCCAGGGTTTTCTTGGAAACCAGAAATCGATTTAGAAGCTGTAAACGATTTCAGCCCCGGCGTAGTAAGAAGGACCACTGCCAAAACCACTCCCTTGAATATTATTCAGATTTCCTTGAGTGCTGTTGGTGCCCCAATCCATCCGGTATTCTGCACGAACCAAGAGATTATCGATGACATTGAAGCCAGCCGTGAGGGTGTATTCCCACCAGCTGGAACCTGCCTCCGCGTAAGGCGGAAAACTTGAAACCAAACCGAGATTGTTGCCCCCCAAATATTCACCTCGGCTGGCGAGGGAAAACCAGTCGTTAAACTGGTACTTGGCATACGCCCCTGCCCCGTACCAGGTGACTCCACCACTGTTTCCCACGCCCGGCGAGGAATTCTGGCTGTTATTAGAGTTCGCCGTACCGAGCACGCTGTTGAACGCAAAGAGCAACTTATCGTCGGCAAATTTCGGTGCCCAGTTGCCCCAGGAGTTATAGATAAAGGTATATCCAGTTCCGGAGCTGTTGTTCAATTTACCGACCGATGTCGAGCTGCCACCGGTCTGCGCATCTGCGGTGTTGTTCTCTGCATTCGAGCTATATTGAAAATTATTGCTCCAGTTGGCATTTCCACCAGGCGCCGTCACGTTGACAGCAGCTAGCACCGCGCACCCGTCCCCACTCAGGTTCGTAGTCGTGTTGTTATCGCTGTTCGAACCATTAACCACACCAATCTTGGCGTCGATGTAATCGTCAAACCGGTAGGACGATAATACGCCAGTGTAGTAGAGGGGGAACTGCTGCCAAAGTAATCCATAGGTCACATTCATGTTCGCTGGGCGCTCGATCACCTCATAGCCAAGAATCGAAACAAACTTACCCACCTTAAAGTCCCAACTGTTGCCCACAGGAGCACGGATAGAGACGTAAGCCTGCTCAAGAAATAGCGCGTTTGAATTATTGTTCGCGGAATTGTCGCTACGAGAGACGCCGGTTTCACGATTGATGAGATAGTTTGCATCCTCACCGATCATCACGTCTGTTCGGAAACCAGCCTGCGCTTTGTTTTCAGAGGTGAGGGCCTTCTCGAGGGCAATCTTCACCGCATAAAGGTTAAAGTCCCCCTTGTAGGCCGTATCTACACCCTCACGACCTGCCACCACTTGTTGAGGTTGGCCATTAAAGTTATAGCTGTATCCAGCGTCCACATACCCGGAGAGCTTGATCCCCTTCTGGGCTGTTTCGACGAAGTTGTTTTGCACCATCTTTTTGGTGTCTTGGGCTGAGGCTTCAGGTGCGCTATCGGCCAAGAGTGTGGAAGTTATGGCCACAAATGCGGCCGCTAAGATTGCACTGATTTGTTTGTTCATAGAAGTAAACTCCTTTTTGTAGTTAAATGATCAAAAGACACAGTATTAAAAACGAACAGTATGAGCAACCCAGAAAAAGTAGTTGTTCACAACGAATTAAAAGCAAATCTCCCAACATAGAAACCAAACTCTGTCACGAAACCTCTCCGCGGTGAATGGGCGTGCGCGTAAGCGCACAATTCCTTCTCTTGGAAAGGTCATGGCATAGGTCTCAGGGTAAAGAGGGACCAATGCGCGTGCGCGAAGCGCACAATTCCTTCTCTTGGAAAGGTAAAGGCATAGGTCTCAGGGTAAGGGGGGACCAAATGAGGGTCCCCCCTCAGACCTGCCCCTGACCTAATCTTCTTTCGCCTCCGGCTAGCAGGGATTTACCCCGTCCGCGAGGACGCGGATTTCAGAGATGAGGCGGGTGGGATTTGGTCCCCCTCAAACCTACCCCCGACCTAATCTTCTTTCGCCTCCGGCTAGATTAGTTTCACCCCGTCCTCGACGACTCGGACGGGGTGGGATTTGAACCCACGGTAGGGTTACCCCTACTCCTGATTTCGAGTCAGGTACATTAAACCGCTCTGCCACCCGTCCACTTTCTACCCTACCCTTCCCCTCCCTCACCTCAAGCTTACGCATTGTACCGCCCCAACCCGAACCTACGATTCTCCTATGAACAGGTTTTTCTTCGCTGGCTCTGTTCTCAGTCTTTTCTGCCTCCCCTCCCTCGCAGGAGAGCTCCTTCGCGAGGATGATCCGCGCACCTCCGCTACCTCCCACCAGTTCGGCCGCAATCTTTATAATTTTCCCACCCCCAAAGAATCCACTTTCTGGAAATGCGACAGCGACGGCAATGAGTGGCGAAAAGATACCTACGGAACCATCTGGAAAAAAGATGCAGGCCGCGATCCTTTTGATAAAGCCTCTTGGGAGATCGATGGATTCGATCGCCGACAAGCCACCCGCGTCGGCATGGACTCGGTCGTACAATTCCAACTGAACCTCGACGGCACGGTAAAACCTGAATCAGTGCGCCGGAGCACCTGGATCGCTAACGTCGACCCCGCCCCAAGCACCCTCCCTTCTTACATGCGCTCCGCCCCTCTCCAAGGAAGACCCACCACGGCCCCAGCAAATCTCCAAAAGGATCGACCCAAACTCATTCCCCTCGTTCCCCCTACACCCGCCACTCAACCCAAACCCGATCCAACACCCGTTCCGCCAAAATGATCCACCAACCACAAAACTTTTCCCCTTCGATTTGACCCCGCTTCCCTTCTACCCTTTAATCTATTTTCTATGTCCGACCCTCTCGCCCACGCAACTCTGCCCGCCTCAGGGATCACCGCCAACTTCTCCGAAGAAGCCCGCTCCGCACTCGCAGGATATGGCGAGTTCGTCTCGGTCGAACCTCCCCACAATCTCGTCGATGAAGGCGCCGAACTCGGTCGCATGTTTATCCTCGTCTCTGGCGAACTCTCCGTTCGCCGCCAAGGCCAAGCCTCCGAGGTCGAACTCGCTAAACTCCAACCCGGCGACACCTTCGGCGAAATATCCGTCTTTGACCCGGGCCCCACCTCCGCCAGCATTTTCCCCACTCAGTCCTCCATCGTTTGGGCCATCTCCTGGCCCCAACTCGAGTTCCTCATGAATAATAATCATCAGCTCGGCGGAATGCTCCTCATCGGCCTATCCACTATCCTCAGCCGACGCTTGCGCGAAATGAATAAAAAATACGTCGACGCCTCCCGCGCTTGATCTCACTCGTCCTCTCGCTCGCCCTTTTGGTCGTCGGTTGTTCCCCTAAGCCTAGCCCTAGTGCCGGCCTGCCTCTGATTGTCGGGATGGAACTCAACTATCCCCCCTTCGAAATGACCGACGTCAGTGGAAAACCCTCGGGCCTTAGCGTGGAACTTGCCCAGAAACTTGCCGACTCACTTCATCGCCCCCTTCAAATCGAAAACATCTCCTTCGACGGACTCATCCCCGCTCTCCTCACCAAAAAGATCGATCTGATCCTCTCCTCCCTCACCGTCACCCCCGAACGGTCCAAAGTCATCACCTTCTCCCAACCCTACGCCCGAATCGGTCTGGCTCTTCTCACCCGCAAAGACTCCACCCTACTCACGGCCGACGACCTCAACCGCCCCGACCGGACTCTCGTGACCAAGCGCGGCACCAGTGGCCACCTCGTCGCGGAACGACTTTTCCCTAAAGCAAAAAAACTTGTCGTGGATAAAGATGCCGCCGCTTACCTCGAAATCAGCCAAGGCAAAGCCGACGCTTTCCTTTACGATCAACTCTCCGTCGCCCGTGCCCATCAGCGCTATCCCGACTCCACCCAAGCCCTCCTCTCGTCCATCCAAGAAGAGAACTGGGCCCTCGGCCTGCGATCCTCGGACACCGTCCTCCTTCAGCAGGTCAACGCCTTCCTCGAAGCCTTTCATCATCAAGGCGGCTTCCAAAGGCTATCTTCTCTCTATCTCGCACCCGAAGAAGCCCTCTTTCGTCAGGCAGGAATTCCTTTTATCTTCTCCTCCACTCCTTGAAACCTTCCCGCCCGCACCCTCTGCTTAACGCTCTCTCCCTTTTCTTGGTTCTGTCTCTTTTGGGCGGATTCTTCGCCATCGCTTTCCAATCTCTCCACTGGGAGTGGCGCTGGGACGCCGTCTGGGCCTACCGTGAAAAGTTTTTTTATGGCTGGTGCACCACCCTCCTCCTCGGCTCCGCTACCCTTCTTCTTTCCATCCCCCTAGGCATCATCCTCGCCACAGGACGAATCGCAGGTTGGCTCCCCATCCGCCAATTCTGCACTCTTCTGGTCGAGCTCATCCGAGGCACCCCCCTTCTTGTTCAAATCCTCGTTCTTTTTTACATCGTCGGCTCAGCCCTCGGATTACAAAATCGACTGCTCGCAGGCACGCTCATTCTTACCCTTTTCGAAGCAGCCTACTTTTCCGAGATTTTCCGCGGAGCTTGGCTCTCCATCCCCCAATCTCTCATCACCTCCTCCCGCGCCATTGGCCTGACCCCCGCCTGCACCTTCCGCCACATCATCACTCCGCTCGGACTGCGCAACTCTCTTCCAGCGCTAGCAGGACAAACCGCTTCCCTCCTCAAAGACTCCTCCCTCCTCTCAGTCATCGCCGTCACTGAAGTCACTCACGTAGCCCAAGAAATTAATGCCTTCACCTATGGAACGCTGGAATCCTATCTGCCCCTCGCTCTTGCCTACCTCGTCCTCACCGCCCCGCTAGCATTCTTTACACGGCGCTGGGAGAAATCGTTGGCCTATGCAAATTAAGTCCATCCAGGCTGGGAAACGCTACGGAGCCTTATGGGCCATCCGCCAGATCACCCTCACCCTTCCCCTCAGTTCCCCCCTCCTTCTGCTCGGCCCCTCAGGGGGAGGAAAGTCGACTCTCCTCCGCCTTCTCGCTGGACTGGAAATTGCCGATGAAGGTTCTATCCAGGTCGATGGTATTTCTCTTCCCCCAGACGAACCTAATCTCCGCGAGTACCGACGTCGGCTCGGCTTCGTCTTCCAGGAAGGCAATCTCTTCCCCCACTTGACCGCTGAGGAGAACATCACTTTGCCTCTGCGCTACGCCCATCATCAGTCTGCTGCCGAAGCAAAGGAGCGTGCCCAATCTCTTCTGACCAGATTCCAGCTCCTGCCTCACGCCCACAAAAAACCCGCCGAACTTTCTGGAGGCCAAAAACAACGCATCGCTCTGGCACGCGCCTTAGGACATCAACCCGAAATTCTTTTTTTGGATGAACCCACCTCCGCCCTCGATCCCGAAATGACCGCCGAAGTGCTCGACGCTCTCTCCGATGTCCAACAGGAGGGTCGCACTCTCATTTTGGCAACCCATGCTACCAGCTTCGCCCGCCGCACAGGTGGAACTGTAGCCTTCTTGCGTAACCACCAGCTCGAATGGCTCGGTCCAACCGCAGAGTTCTTCGCCCAACCTCCCACACCGGGTGCGGCAGGCTACCTCGCCCGTATTCTTCGAGACTAAAAACCGGCCGTAGTCCGAGTTTGCCCCTCCGACCCACTCGAGTCATAATCCTCCCATGCAGTTTATGCAGGCCAGAAGAGACGGCGTTGGAACAGTCCTCACCTTCTCAGGACGCCTCGATACCGTGGCCAGTGCGGAACTCAAACAGCCGATCCGCACGGAGATCGACCACCAACCCACCAGCCTCATCTGTGATTTTCAAAATGTGACCTATATCGGTTCCGCCGTCCTTCGGCTCATCTTTGAGGCTGCCCGCGAACTTCAACGTCGCCACGGAAGTTTCCGCATTACGAACTGCTCCTCCGATCTACGTCGGGTCTTCGCTCTCACTGGAATGGATCATCTCATTGAAGGCGGTCCAGGTCCCCAATTCACTCACGAAATCGTCAACCGCACTCTGCGTATCTTTATGCATGGACGAATGGACGCAGCCCATGTCAGCGAAATTCGCCTCCCCATCCGCCAACTCGTCACCACCCACTCGGGACCCGTCCGCTTTGAAATCAGCGCAGTACCTTATGCCGCCTCAGCCTTCGTTCACCTGTGCATCGACGCCTCCAAACTCGCCAAGGCCTCCGGACACGATTTCGGTGTTGAACGAGTCATACCCGATGTAGCCCATATCTTCCGCTTAGCGGGACTACAAACCCTCCTCCTCTCCTCGATATGAAGCACCCTGAAATCAAGCTCACGGTCAAAAACCGTATCGAGGATCTTCTGCGGGTAAACTCGATCTTTGAGAGCTTTGCTACCCAACATGAAATTAATGGCCGTCTCCGCTATCACCTGCTGGTCTCGATCGAAGAAATTCTCACCAACATTATTAAATACGGCTTTGATGAGCAGGGCATCCACCCCATTCACATCACCTTCCGCCGTGTGGATGAACATATCGAAATGGAGTTTGAGGACCGCGGACGCGAGTTTAACCCGCTAGAAATTGATGAACCCGACTTCGAAACTCCTGTGGAGGAACGCCAGCTCGGAGGACTCGGAATTCATTTAGTCAAAAAGATGATGGACGAAACTAAATATCGACGAGAAGGAGACCGCAATATTCTTCTTCTTCGTAAGTCAAAAGAGACGCCTGCCGCCACCCCTTAATCCCTCCCAAACTGCCATGCCCTTGATAGGGCCAGAGCGATCAAACTTAGGCCAAGGCTTCAGCCGTCGTGCTATGAATCGTAAAGAGGGCCGAGAAACCACTGATATCAAAAACTTCCTTTACGTTCGGTTGCAGAGCCGCCAACCCAATCACCCCGCCCGAAGCTTTCATCTTCTTCACCGCCAGCAAAAGGGACCGCAAACCAGCACTGCTAATAAATTCGAGTGCAGAGCAATCGATGATTAAACGCTTCTCGCCCTGATCAATCACCGCAACTAAGGCTTGTTCTACTGAAGGAGCGCTCGTCGCATCTACCCTCCCATGAAATTGCACGACCGTTCCGTTGCCTTGCTTTGCTGTGTGAATTTGTACGCTCATCAGATCAATATCGAGAACTAGGGTGGTGCTGTCGAGCCACGATTCCAAGCCCCCGCGCAACCTTGCACAGACTCCTGCTCTAGGAGAGTATGCACACTTATGAACCCCGATCCTCTTCTGTCGCACATTCGTACCGTTCCCGACTATCCGAAAAAAGGAATCATGTTCCGCGATATTACTCCACTTCTAGGTCATCCTCTGGCCCTCCGGGAGGCCTGCCAACGGATGGCAGCCCCTTTCCTGAAAAACCCACCTCAATTCGTCGCAGGCATCGAAGCACGCGGCTTTATTCTAGGGGGTATTGTAGCTCATCTTCTTGGCGCGGGATTTATCCCTATCCGTAAGCCTGGAAAACTCCCTGCCAAATCGGTCAAACGCGAATATGCACTCGAATACGGTTCAGGCACCCTCGAACTTCACCAAGATTGCGTATCAGCAGGGCAAAAAGTTCTTTTAGTCGATGATCTTGTTGCTACCGGTGGCTCGGCCGAAGCGGCCATTCTCCTGCTTCGCTCCTTAGGCGCCATCGTGGAGGCAGGCTCTTTCCTCGTCGATCTACCCGATCTAGGAGGTCGCAAGAAACTCGAGAACCTTGGCCTCAAGTTTCACGCCTTACTGGATTTTCCTGGCGAGTGATCCCTACCCGCCGCTTCGGGCGTACTGGCTTGCCCATGCCCCTGCTCACCTGCGGAGGAATGCGCTTCCAACACCGCTGGACTGAGGAACCTCCTCTGCCCATTCCGGCCGATAATCAGGCTAACCTCGCCGCCACAATTCATCGCGCCCTCGAGCTCGGCATCAACCATATCGAAACCGCTCGAGGCTACGGAACCTCTGAAGCCCAACTTGCACCCGTTCTCCAGAACATTCCCCGCGATCAATTTATTCTCCAAACCAAAGTCGGTCCCCAAGCCAATCCAGTTGAGTTCGAAACGATCTTTCGAACTTCGCTTAGCCGACTCGGCCTCCCATTCGTCGACCTCTTCTCACTTCACGGTATCAATAACCGAGAAATCCTCGATTGGTCGCTTCGACCTGGAGGATGCCTCGACCTTGCTCGCCAGTGGCAAAAACAGGGCCTCTGCCGCTGGGTCGGTTTATCAACCCACGGATCGCCTGAACTCGTCGAGGAGATCTGTGCCTCTGGACGCTTCGATTACGTGAATCTTCACTGGTACTACATTTTTCAAGAGCACACCCCCTCACTCGCCGCCGCAAAGAAGAACGACATGGGTGTCTTTATCATCAGCCCCAATGACAAGGGTGGCATGCTTTACACCGCCCCAAAGAAACTCGC
>CAMCDO010000037.1 GCA_945873585.1 Verrucomicrobia subdivision 6 bacterium
GAGCAGGGATTTGCGGATGCAAAGAAAGCACTTGAAAAACTTAAGTCTAAGTAAAGCTGAGCAGTAGGCGGTAGGTTGAGGCCATGATTAAATTACTACTCATGCTGGCGCTGGCGGCCGCCGCGAAATAGTGGGCAAAAGTGGGCACGAACTTGTCGTAAAAAGGGTTAAACTTGTCGAAACATCGCTTTGTAAAATGTTGTAGTTGTTGACTATTAGCCTTTTTTGTCCGCTTTCAAATCCCACCGCTCCGACCCTCCTTCGCGCCTAACCCCTCCAAGGGGTGGCGCTTCGGAGGGCTCCGCCTAAGCGATTGAATCGAATTGAGCTGATGAAAAATGAAGGAGGGTCGCCCTTCGAAGCTCTGCGAAAGTGGAGCGAAGTAGGGCGGTGTTTGTGTTGAAAACAGTTTACCTACTGAGAAGTCTTTCGAATCCACAAAGAACCTATGTCGGGGTGACAACTGATTTTGACCGCAGGCTCGAAGAACATAATTCTGGCAAGGCGCCACACACAGCCCGATTTAAGCCATGGGAAATCGTTGTGGTGATTGAGTTTTCGAATGATACCAAAGCCGATCAATTTGAGACTTATTTAAAATCTGGATCAGGCCATGCCTTTGCGAAAAAGCGTTTTTGGTAATCCAATCTGCCAGAGGCGAAAGAAGATTAGGCCAGGGGTGGGTGTGTGGGGGGGCCTCATTTGGTCCCCCTTTGCCCCAAGACCTATGCCATTTCCTTTCCAAGAGTAGGGATTGTGCGCTTACGCGCACTGGCATTCACCGCTGTTTAAGTGGCTATCTTGAGAAAGAACGCCTGGGACAAGCGTCCCTACCTGTGTTTTATTCCTAAGCGTGATGGTCCGCGAAGCGGACCGAGGAGCGTTAATCCAATCTGCCGGAGGCGAAAGATGCCAGATCTCCTCCAAGAGTAGAACTGCGAAGCGGGGTTGCATGTTGGAGGGGGATCGGGCAGGGTTTGGGGATGTCCTTACATCGCAGTTTAAGATCCGGCGGGGCGACCGCAGCCAAACGGAATGTTTTAAAACGTTTTGAGCGGGTGACGCTCTTGAAGAAGCGTGGTCAGTGGAAAGCGGGCATGAAGTCCACGGGACTGCCCAAAACTAAGCCCGAATAATGGTTTCTGATCCCGTCCCCTTCGGGGAAGGGATGCCTCGCGAGTCCCTCTTTCCCCAATCTAAAGGTGCGTTTCGTGCTCCAGTCCGCGCGACTCGGGAGGTAGAGGGGATGAGGTTGAATCGGTACTTGGCGGCGGCGGGGTTAGGGTCACGTCGGGGGTGTGAAGAGCTAATCACGGCACGCAGGGTGCGGATTAATAAACGGCAGGCGGAAAGCCCTGGGGAGAGGGTTCCTTTGGATGCGCGGGTGACAGTGGATGGAAGAGAGGTGAAGGCGGCACAAAGCGTGGTGATTGTTTTACATAAGCCACGGGGGGTGGTTTGTACGGCGGCGGCGCAGGATCGACGTCCGATTATTGTGGATCTGATGCCTCGAGACTTCGGGAGATTATTTACAGTGGGCCGATTGGATGCGGAAAGTGAGGGTGTGATTTTGCTGACGAACCAAGGGGATCTGGCACAGCGGTTGGCCCACCCGCGAAATAAAGTGGAAAAGGAGTATCGGGTGAAGTTGGATCGACCCCCCGATGATGAGGTTTTGCAGAGGTTAAAAAAAGGGGTGAAGCTGGAGGAGGGGATGGCGCGGGCGGAGCGGATTGAGTTTCTGGGGAGGCATGAAGTGAGGATGGTTTTACGGCAGGGAATGAAGCGACAGATCCGATTGATGTTTCGCGTTCTAGGTTTTACGGTGGAGAGGTTGAAAAGAGTACGCATCGGTGGGTTAGAGCTAGGGACACTGCAGCCAGGTGCGTGGCGGGTTCTCTCGGCGAAGGACACGCGCAAGCTGGAGAAGGATTCGTGAGAGGTTCGGGTAAGGGCCGATTCCAAGGGGAGCCTGATCCTGAGGCGGCGAGGTTTAGTCGATCGGTCCATTTTGATAAGCGATTAGCGAAGCATGATTTAGAAGGGAGTCGGGCTCACGCGACAATGCTGGTACAGGCAGGGGTGCTGACTCGGAGGGAGGCGGTGGCAATCCGGCGGGGATTGGATCGGTTGGAGAGGGAAATTTCGTCCGGAAAATTCAGGTGGAAGGATTCCTTGGAGGATGTGCACATGAATTTGGAGGCGGCGCTGACGGCGCGGGTACCGGCGGGGGCGAAGTTGCATACGGGGCGGAGTCGGAATGATCAGGTGGCCACAGACCTCCGCTTATGGATGAGGGAGCAGGTGGGGGGGGATATCTTGTCGATCGCGGCGTTGCAAAAGGCGTTAGTTAAGCTGGCGGAAAAAAATCGGGAAGTGATTCTGCCTGGGTACACCCATTTGCAGCGGGCTCAGCCCGTTTTGCTGGCGCATCATTTGCTGGCTTACGTGGAAATGTTGGAAAGGGATAAGGGAAGATTGGAAGATGCGGTGAAGCGGGCGGACGTGATGCCCTTGGGTTCGGGGGCCTTGGCGGGGAGCACGCTTAAGCTGAATCGGGAGGTTACACGAAAGCTTTTACGTTTCGGGAAGGTTTCAACGAATTCGATGGATGCGGTAGCGGATCGAGATTTTCTGGTGGAGTATTTGGCCGCGGTGGCGCTGGCGGGAGTGCACTTATCGCGACTGGCAGAAGATCTGATTCTTTTTTCTTCGACGGAGTTTGGTTTTGTGCGCTTTGGCGAGAGATTTACGACGGGCTCGAGTTTAATGCCCCAGAAGAAAAATCCCGATATGGCGGAGTTGGTCAGGGGAAAGAGTGGAAGGTTGACGGGCCATTTGATGGCGTTGCTGACCGTGCTGAAAGGTCTACCACTGACCTATAATCGGGATTTACAGGAGGACAAGGAGTGCGTCTTTGATGCGGCAGATACGGTGCGGGCTTGCTGGGGGGTGATGGCTGGGGCGGTGACTTCTTTAGAAGTGGATGTGGGGGCGTGTGCCTACGCGGCTTCGGCGCCTGAGTTATTGGCGACTGATGTGGCAGACGGGTTGGTGGAGGCTGGATGGGCTTTCCGGCAGGCGCACCAAGTGGTGGGGGCGGCGGTGCGGCGGGCGGAGGAGAGGGGAACGAGGATTGATCGGTTGACGCGGGAGGATTGGGAGGGATTGGCGAAAGGGAGTGGAGTGGTGGTGGAAAAGGTTTTAGGGGGAAGCTCGGCGTTGGCTCGGGTGCGGAAAGCGATGGTGGCGCGGAGTGGGGTGGTGGGGGCACCCAGTTTTGTGGGGGTGGTGCGAGAGTTGAGGGCTTGGGCTAAGAAGTTGCGATGAGTGCTCCGGCACGGGGATCGGCGCCCAGAGGGCCAGGCAAATCTGGCCCGAGTGGTCCGCCAAAGCGATCGACTCAAGGCCCGCATTTAGATATTCCTCCGCGGACGAGGAATGTGCTGATCGTTATCGCGCTAGCGGGGATGATCTGTGCGGTGATTGGGAGTTTGATGGCGAGAAAGGGGGTGGCGATAGAAGCGGACAAGATTGTGCATTTTATCGGTTATAGTTTGTTGGGTTGCTTGATGATCATGGGGCTGAGGCCGATGTTGTGGGTATTCGGAGTTGTTGGAGTAGCGGGCATGAGTGCGGCGCTGGAGGCAATCCAGCCGATATTTGGGAGAAGCACCGATTGGTCGGGAGATTTTGTGACGAACTGCATTGCGGTAGGCGCAGGGGCGGCGGTGGGGCTGATGGGAAGATTTCTATGGGCGTATATTCGGACGGAGGCGGTGAATGCGGGAATTCGCAAAGCTACGGTGGGATTTACGGACGGGCAGGTGGTTTTTAAACAAGGGGATCCTAGCGAAAAGTTTTTCATCATCCGTTCGGGGCAGGTGGTTTTGACACGAGAAGCGAATGGGATAACGAAGGAAATTGCAAAAGTTGGACCGGGCGAGGTTGTTGGGGAGATGGGGGTGTTGCAAAAATTACCGAGAAGCGCGACGGCGACGGCGAAGGGGAGGTGCTGGTTGTACGGGATGACTGAACAGGATCTGATGGACAAGAGATCGGACGGGCAGGATCACCCTGGGAGTATTGTTTCGAGAGTACTAGCGCAGCGGTTGCGTAAAATGACCGAGAAGTCGGAGGAGGGTGGGAATGGGGCGGGCGAAGTGAATCGGAGTGCGGCGGTGGCGCCGGCGGCAGCGGTGGCGGTGGTACCAGTAAGTACGCCAGTGCGGGCGGCGGGACCGAAGGTTCTGTTGCGGATGGGTTGGAGAAGGGGGGAGGAGGTGACTTGGGGGGAGGGAGTGAGTGAACACAGTTTGCCGATGGTTTTTGGGCGGAATCCTGGTCCTTCGGGAATGAGTGCGGGGACGGAGTTGGTTTTGCTGGATGAAAATCCGCCTCAGTGGTTGTCTCCGTTGCAATTTATGGTGGAGCAGCAAAATGGGGCGTTTGTTTTTAAAGATGAGCAGAGTGAAAGAGGGAATGAGGTGAGTGGGGTTACGGTGGGACAAGCAGCGGGAGTGACAGCGGTAGAGTTACCTGCAGGAACGCATGTGATGATTGTGGGGGGAGAGGGTTCGCCGTATGTGATGGCTCTAGAGATTCCGGTTTTGGGGTAAGAGGGAGAGGGCTCGGCGGTGGGGAGCGGGGAGGGTGGCTAGGCGCAAGGCGGCGGGGCTGAACCAGCGACCGATAATGCCTTTGGGTGGGTGTGAGTTTAGAAAGACATCGGCTGAGATATGGTAGCGGGTGTAGGGATAGAGAATTTTCCCAAGGGGCAGGGCCTTTTTTGGTTTAGCGGAAAGGGTGGGTAGAAGGGAGAGAGAGCGCCAGCGATTGGCAGGATGTTGGCGGGTGAGCCAGATGGATTTTCCGCGTTGGACAATGAGAAGATTTTCCTGGAGGGCGGTGGGCTTAGGGCGGGAGGTGGTGGGGCGGGGTAGTTTGTTTTTGGAGGGGCAGACAGAGCGAAGGGGGCAGTTGGAACAGAGTGGAATTTTCGGAAGACAAACGAGGGCGCCGAGTTCCATGAGAGCTTGATTATGAATTCCTGGATTTTTTTTCGGGACGATGGCGGAGGCAAACTCTTGAAGTTTCTTTAGGTTGGGAGAGCGGCGGTGGCGGGCGAGGAGACGGCCGAGCACGCGGGCGACGTTGCCATCGAAGGCGGGAGAGGGAATCGCGAAGGCGATGCTGGAGATAGCGCCTGCGGTGTAGTGACCGATTCCTGGGAGGAGACGGAGTTTTTGAGGATCGGAAGGAAGTTGGCGTTGGGGAAGGTTTTGGACAGCTTTTGCTAAGGAGTGGAGGAAGCGGGCTCGACGATAGTAGCCGAGTCCTTCCCAATGGCGGAGAACAGCGGCTTGGGGGGCACGGGCCAGAGCGGACCAAGAGGGGAATCGGCGCAGCCAGCGATGATAGTAGGGGATAACGGTGGTGATACGGGTTTGCTGGCACATGAACTCGGAAACAGCGATGCGGTATGGGGAGGGGTGAAGGCGCCAAGGAAGAGGGCGTTGGTAATGGCGATACCAAGAGTAGAGGCGCGGGAGTGCGCGATGGATTTTAGAATCGATGAATGGATGGGGGGACCTAGGGTGCAGAGACATGGCTGAGACGATGTTTACCCATAAGTTAAGCGAGGCCCAAGTTCTTCAGTTGCGTGAGGTGATTTTGGGAAAGGGGTTTGTGCTGGGATCGTTGGAGTATGGTCATTTTTCTGCACGGAAGGGGAAGTGTGTTTTACAGATGTATCTGAGCGGGAAGCTGGTGGTAGCGGGAAAAGAGGCGCGGGAGTTTGTGGAGTTTACCTTAGAGCCAGAGATTCTAGGAGAAGCGCGGTTGGGTTATGAGAAGGTTCGCAATCCTGAGATGTACGCGCCTCATTTTGGGATTGATGAAAGTGGCAAAGGGGATCTGTTTGGGCCTTTGGTGGTGGCTGGGGTGTACGTGGACGAGGACACGGCGGAGCGTTTGCTAGAAATTGGGGTAAGGGACAGTAAGACGATTACGACGGACAAGAAGATCGGGGAGTTAGCGGAAGAGATTGGTAAGACGGTGCGGGGTGGGAGTGAGTTGATCACGATTGGTCCAGAGCGGTACAGCGAACTCTACCGGAAATTTGGAAACTTAAATCGGATGCTGGCCTGGGCGCATGGGAAGGTGATCGCGAATCTGCATGCCAAGGTGCCGAGTTGTCCGCGGGCATTGTCGGATCAGTTCGGGAATCCTCGGTTGGTGGAGGGAGAGCTACGGAAGCAGGGTGTGGAGATTCAGTTGGAGCAGAGAACGAAAGCGGAGAGTGATATTGCGGTGGCGGCGGCGAGTATTTTGGCTCGAGCGGAGTTTGTTAGGGCGTTATCCAAGCTTTCGATGGAGGCGGGTAGGGAATTAGCCAAGGGATGTGGAGCAGGAGTAAAGAAGCAAGCCGAGGAAATTTTCAAAGTTAATGGGAGGGAGGGATTGGCCAAGCTGTGCAAAACACACTTTCGCACTTTCGCGGAGGCGGTAGGAGATCCGGTTGCACCGAAAGTGGAGTGGCGGAAGAGACTGTGATTTTAGTGTGGGGAAATGGCTGATTACTGAAGTGAAAAATTAAACTTGGCGAGCTTATGGAAAGTGCCTAAAGATAGATAGATATGGAAAACCTGACCAAAAGAGACTTGGTAGTGAGGATCAGTAATGAGACGAACCTTGTGCAGCAAGACGTTTTGAAGGTGATTCAGTTCACGCTGAATCATATTAAAGAGTCACTGCTGAAAGGGGATGCGGTACAACTCCGAAACTTTGGGGTTTTCGAAATTAAGATCCGCAAAGCAAGAGTCGGTCGGAACCCGAACAAGCCGGAAACGGATGTCCCGATTCCAGCCCGGGCGGTGGTGAAGTTCAAGGCTGGCAAGGAGATGAAAGCGGAGCTAATTCGCAGTTCGGCGAAGCTCGCGGCGGTCATTGCGGCCGCGGGAACGACGCCTCCTTCGGTGGAGTCCTGACAGTCCGCTCCGGGATTGGAGCGGTGAGATGACGGGTCAACCTCTCCCGGGGTTTCGTGATTTCTTCCCGCCTGAGCATTCAGCTCTGCGGGTGATCTTTCAAGCTTGGCGCGAAGCTTCGCGTCGAAGTGGTTTTATGGAATATGAGGGGCCTGAGTTGGAGTCGTTGGAGTTGTATACGGAGAAATCGGGGGAGGAGATTGTTGGGCAGTTATATCATTTTAAAGATAAGGGAGATCGCGAGGTGGCGTTGCGCCCTGAGATGACGCCGACTTTTGCGCGAATGGTGGCAAGCCAGCATCGGAATTACCGCAAGCCGATCAAGTGGTTTAGCATTCCGAGGCTTTTTCGTTATGAAAGGCCTCAGCGGGGTCGGCACCGGGAGCATTATCAGTGGAACTGCGACATGGTGGGGGAGAAGTCGGCGGCGGCGGAAGCGGAGTTGATCGGCACTCTTTGTCAGGCCTTTGAGTTGTTGGGGCTTGGTCCGAAAGATGTAGTGGTAAAGATTAGTGATCGGAGTTGGTGGGATGCTTTTTTGGCGAAGCATGGAGTGGAGGAACAGGATAAGCCTGGGGTATTGCGGACGTTGGATCGGTTGGAGGGAGCGACGGCTGAGCAGCGGAAAGAAAAGTTGGGCCGATTGGCGGGGCCAGTGGAGGAGGCGTGGCAGGGGCAAGGGGCGGATTCGGAAGGTTTGATGGCTGTGCGGCGTGGGGTTGAGCAGTTGGGCTACGGGGAGTGGTGTGAGAATGATCTGCGAGTGGTTCGGGGGTTGGCCTACTATACGGGTGTGGTTTTTGAAGTTCATGATCGTGCGGGAAAGTTGCGAGCGGTGGCGGGTGGAGGGCGTTATGATGGTCTATTGAAAAAACTGGGGGGTGAGGATCTGCCAGCGACGGGGTTTGGCATGGGGGATGCGGTCTTGGCGGAACTTTTGCGGGAGAAAAATATTGCGGGAGAGAAGCTGAGTGGGGCGGATATTTTTGTGGTAGCGGAAGCCGGCGAAAGGGGGTTGGCACTGGGGTTAGTGGGGCAACTGCGGCGCGGAGGTTTCTCCGCGGATTATGATCCTGGAACGGGCAAGTGGGGGAAACAGTTGGAGTTGGCCGAGGCCAAAGGGGCGCGCTGGGCTTTGCTGGTGGGTCGAGAAGTTGGAGAAGGGCGACTGGGTTTGAAGGAGCTGGCCTCTCGGAAGCAGACGGAACTGAAGTGGCGAAAGGAAGCTGGTGGGAATATTATTCTTGAGCCCGCCCCAGGGGAGTGGGCGAAGGTAGTGGGATGATGAAGAGAACCCATTCTTGCGGGGCCCTGCGGTCGGGGAATGTGGGCCAAGAGGTGATCTTGGCGGGGTGGGTTGCGGGGAGACGGGATCACGGGGGAGTGATCTTCATTGATTTGCGGGATCGGGATGGGCTGACGCAGATTGTATTTAACCCCTCCCTCTCTCCCGAGATTGCGGCGTTGGCCCACACCCTGCGGGCAGAGTTTGTCGTGAAAATAGTCGGGCAAGTTGGAGCGCGGCCTGAAGGCACGAAAAATACTACTTTAGCTACAGGAGAGGTGGAGGTTTTGGCCTCGCGTCTTGAGATTCTCAACCCAAGTGAAACCCCGCCGTTCCCTTTGGATGAGGAGGGAGTGAATGAGGACCTGCGATTGCGCTATCGTTACTTGGATCTGCGGCGACCGCTGATGGCGCAGGCGCTCAAGGCAAGGCATCAAGCCACTTTGGCTATCCGGCGGTATTTGGATACCCAGGGATTTTTTGAGGTGGAGACGCCAATTCTTTTTAAGAGCACGCCGGAGGGGGCGCGGGAGTATCTAGTGCCCTCGCGGCTCAATCCTGGAAAATTTTATGCCCTCCCTCAGTCGCCCCAGCAGTTTAAGCAGTTGTTGATGGTGGGCGGAGTGGAAAAGTATTTTCAGATTGCGCGTTGTTTTCGGGATGAGGATTTGCGGTCGGATCGGCAACCTGAGTTTACTCAAGTTGATTTGGAGATGTCCTTCATTGATCGTGAGGATATTTATCGGTTGATCGAAGGGCTGGTTGGTGCGGTATGGCAAGAAGTGAAGAAGATAAAGCTGCCAACTCCTTTTCCTCGGATGACATTTCAGGAAGCGATGAACAGCTATGGCACGGACAAGCCTGACCGGCGATATGGTCTCCGCCTGGTGGATTTTACAGAGACTTTTCGGGCTTCAACCTTCAAGGTTTTCGCCTCGGCGGTGGCGACTGGTGGGGTGGTCAAGGCGTTTAACGCGAAAGGATTGGCGATGATTACCACGGGTCAGATTGAGGAGTTAACTAATCTGGCTAAGTCTCACGGGGCGAAGGGACTGGCTTGGATTAAAGTGGAGAAGGGAGAATGGAAATCACCGATCGTGAAGTTTTTTAGTGAGGCGGAGAAGAAAGCGTTGACGGAAAAGCTGGAGGTTGAGGAAGGGGACTTGCTTCTTTTCGGGGCGGATCAGTGGGTGGCAGCGTGTGAAGTCCTTGGTTTTGTGAGGATCCAGTGTGCGGAATATTTAGCGAAGGCGGGAAAGACTGTGAGAGATGCCCAAAAACTGGATTTTCTCTGGGTGGTGGATTTTCCGTTGCTGCGCAAAGACCCTGAGCATCCTAATTTGGTCGCGACGCATCATCCTTTTACGGCCCCGGTGGAGGAAGATCGGGGCCTGCTGGAATCGGATCCAACGAAGGTTCGTGGTCAGCACTATGACTTAGTATTAAACGGAGTGGAGTTGGGAGGGGGGAGTATTCGAATTCACCAAGGGGAAGTGCAAGACATGGTTTTCCGTAAAATATTAAAGATTCCGCCTGAAATTGTGACGAGTCGATTTGGCTACATGATCGAGGCGCTAAAATTCGGGGCACCTCCGCACGGGGGAATTGCTTTGGGGTTGGATCGCTTGATGGCGCTTCTTCTGGGGCAGGAGAGCATTCGCGATGTGATTGCCTTCCCAAAGAATGCTCGCGGACAGGATGTTATGAGCGGTTCTCCAGCGGAGGTGACTTCGAGGCAGTTAAAGGAGATTCATATTCAGGTCGAGGGTGGGGGATCCGTTCCTACAAGCTGAACCTTGCGAAAATAATTTGTTTAGGTAGGTTGATTCTATGACCACACCTTCCTCTTCACCTAAAATCATTGCTTATTTGAAACCCCATTGTGGCTGGAGTGGCGGGGTTCGCGCGGTCATGGCTAAGTACAACTTGGCCTTTGAGGATCGGGATATTTGGAATGATATGAATCAGCGGGTGGAGATGATTCAAAAAAGCGGCCAAGAGCTTTCTCCCTGTGTGGAAGTGAACGGGCACATGCTGGCGGATGTAAGTGGGGACGAGGTGGAAGCTTGGCTTTTGAAAAATGGTATGGCGAAACCCAGTCAGGCGAAGGTAGGAGTGCCGACTGATCGTGGTTGTTCGGATGAGGAGCATGCGGCTCAACGTGGAGAGATTCCGGTAAATTTCCGGGGGTAAGACGCTGATGAATGCCCCCCGCAGTGATTTGCAGGTGAGGGCGCTACGGAAGATTCTCGGGGGGGATGATGCGGATATGGCGGATTTAACGATGCGCGAGTTGCGTGCTCAAAAAAATATTTACGAGAATCTGATCGTGGAGCTGTCGCAGGTGGAAGATCCTAAAGTCCAAACAAGGGCACGCCTGATTTTGAGATTCTGGGAAAATATGAAGCGGCGGAATAGAGCGCCTGAGAGCGAGCCTCTGGAGTTTTCTTCGTGGGAGGATCTGGAGAGTTTTTGTTGGCAGTTGGCGGAGATTGAAAGTCCTGGCATTGATCTTCAGCCCGCGATGACTTATTTGGATAAGTTGGGGGCTTTGGTGGAAAAGAATTTACCGCAAAGGAGCATATCACCATCTGATTCGATTGGGGCGTTGCGGCAAGTTCTAGCGAGGAGAGAGGGGTTCCGTGGAAACTTGGAGAACTATTTCGCCCCTGCAAACAGTTACCTTCATCGAGTTTTAGAAACGAAGCTGGGGATCCCGCTGGCGTTGGGGTTGGTTTATATTTTTGCGGGACAGAGAGCGGGTTTAGAGGTGTATGGCTTGAATACCCCTGGTCACTACTTGGTGGGTATAGGGGGGGTAACTTTTGATCCATTTCACGGGGCGGCGGTGATGTCGGCGGACGATCTTTCGGCAAAATTTGGGACGGAGCGGGGCTGTTGGGCAAGTCCGATGTATATGCGGGCGACGCCTCGCGAAACGGCGGAGAGGATGCTCGTCAATCTAGTCAATAGTTATAGTCGGGCGGGAGACGAGGGGCGTCACGCTCGGGTGGTGTCCTATCTTCAGATGGTCGAAGAGAGCCTGGGTTAAGCGGTGAAAATTCTATGGGGCGATTTGATTTGGAGTGTGCTTTGAAAGCATCTCTTTGTATGAAAAAACCCATCTTCCTCGCTTTGACTGTTCTGTGGTTGGCATGCTTGGTTGTCTTAGCGGAGGAGCCGCCAATTGTACCGACAGTGACGCCAGTGGAGGCGGCAACGCAGGAGGGAAAAGAGGTGAAAGTGAAGGGGCGGGTTGAGGGACAGAAAACTTCAGCGAAGGGAGTTACTTATTTAAATTTTGGAGCGCAGTACCCGAACCATGTCTTTAGTTGCGTTCTTCGAGCGAAGGATTTTCCTTCGGCGCCACCCTTGTTTGAGGGGAAAGAAGTAGAGGTTACCGGGGTGATTAAAATGTATGAGGGCAAGCCCTCGATCGATATAAGTTCTTTGGAACAAATTCATGTGATCGAGGAGGCTGTGAGCACGGCGCCCGAAAGTAAGTCAAGCGAGCCTGCCAAGTAATGAGTACGGAACGGAGGATTCTGATTGCTTACCCCATAGCTCTTTGGGTATGTTCAATGCGATGCCCGCTGAGACGATCCTTGAAAAAGAAACCGTAATGGAAGAAACCTCGGATCTCGACCCCAAACTACAGGCTAAACTTGATTGCTTGTTGCCTGGGGCGTATTGCCGCCACCGCAGTTGGGGTGTAGGGAAAATTGCGTCGAAAGATGATGCTTTGGCCTCGTTAACGATCGATTTTCGCTCGAAAAAAGGTCACTCGATGGAGTTTGTTTATGCGGCGGAGTCGCTTCGTCCTTTGGGCAAGGATCATTTCGAGGCACGGATTTTGCGGGAAGTCGAGGTGATGAGGGAGTTGTGTGCGAAGGATCCTGGTGCATTTATGGTTTTGGCTGTAACCAGCTTAGAAAAAGAAGCCACGGGAGCACGTATCGAGGAGGCTGTTGTGCCGCATCTTTTCAAGGCGGATGGATGGAAAAAGTTTTGGGAGGCGGCCAAGAGGGCGATGCGGAAAGATCTGCGTTTTGTCATTCCAGGAAAGCGCTCGGATGCGATCCAGTATTTGGAGACGGCGCCTGATGCCAAAGCGGGTGGGTTGACCGATCTGCAAGAAGCGGTGGGGGCGAAGCGGGTGATTGAAGCTTTAGAGAAACTGCAAAAGTCTAGGAACAGTGCTGAGTTGAAAGCCATTTGTGATGAGGCTTTCAAGCTAGTGGAAGCCTCGGCATTAAAAATTCCAAAGAGCCAGATGAGTCAAGTGGCAGAGTTAGCACTGGCCCGTTCTGAGTTTGCGGGGTCGGCGGGTCTTCCAGCGGAGATGGGTACAATTTTGAGGGGGATTCTTCCCGTGGAGCCCAATCGGCTTGCGCTAGTGGTTGAGGCTTTACCTGCTGGGAAACAGCCGCGGTTTGCTGAATTGGCGGCGAATCAGATGGGGGAAAGGTGGACAGAACTCTATCTGGCTCTTTTACCACGGGCTTCGGGTCGGTTAATGGATGCGATCACCGCGCGTTTTAAAAAGCTGAATCGGATGGGAGAGTTGGAAGGGGCTTTGGATCGCTTATTGCGGGAGCGATTGACTCACCCTGATCTTATTGTTTGGCTTTGTCGTAATCGCACAGGGGACTTGGCTAAAATGACGGGACCAGCGCTTTTTATGACGGCACTGAATGTTTTGGAGAACGAGACGCTTTCCGATTCGAGTCGTGGATCGCGTCTGCGCGATTTGCTGTTGGAGGATAAGGATCTGGTGCGTGATTTGTTGGCTCCTTCCTCTCCGGAAGAGGTGAGAGATGTGACTCGCTCGGCCTTAGCCTCGACCGCATTTGAAGAGTTGGATAAACGCTCATTGATTGGGGCGTTGGTTAAACTTTATCCACAAGTGGGTGTGATGGTGGCGGGAGAAAACCGAGCGACAACGGTGGATGCTCCGATTGTGAGCTGGGAAAGTTTGGAAAAGCGCAAGGCGGAACTGGAAGAAATCACCCTGAAGAAGATTCCTGCAAATAGTAAGGAGATTGGGGTGGCGCGTTCTTACGGGGATTTGAAAGAGAACCACGAATTTAAAGCGGCGAAAGAGATGCAGGCGGTTTTGATGCGTCGCAAACAGGATTTGGAGTCGATGATCCTCTCGGCGCAAGGCACTGATTTTAGTGGGGTGACGAGTGACGAGGTGGGGATTGGCACGGTGGTGACGTATGAAGCCAAGGAAAGTGGGGAAAAGAAGACGATTACAATTTTGGGAGCATGGGATAGCGATCCTGATCAGGGGATCCTTTCGTACCAGACGGCAGTGGCGCAGGCTTTGATCCAGCACAAGGTGGGAGATGGCGCCGAATTGCCGGGCGAAGGTGGGACTCGAATCAAAGTGGTGATCAAATCCATTCGGCCGTACCGGACTTAAGCTGGGCTGGTCCCAGGTTTCAGGATATGAAGACGTCCATCCGTAAAATCACGGCGCGCGAAGTGATTGATTCGCGAGGAAATCCCACGCTTGAGGCCGATGTCATTCTTGAGGATGGGGTGATGGGTTCGGCGATGGTGCCAAGTGGTGCAAGCACCGGAATCCATGAAGCACTTGAATTACGGGATGGGGACGCCAAGCGGTATGGTGGCAAAGGGGTGCTTAAGGCGGTGGCGAATGTGAAGGATAAAATTGGGCCACTTCTTTTGGGCAAGGATGCAGCGGACACCAAAGGAATTGATCGGTTGATGATCGATTTAGATGGAACTCCAAATAAGAAGACACTTGGGGCGAATGCTATTTTGGGGGTTTCTTTGGCGGCGGCGAGGGCGGCGGCGACAGCCCATGGGGAGCCTTTGTACCGGTGGTTAGGTGGGGAGAAGGCCAACGTTTTACCTGTACCGATGGCAAATATCATCAATGGGGGAGCCCACTCGGATGCCCCGATCGATTTTCAAGAATTCATGATTGTGCCTCGCGGTTTACCAAGCTTTCGTGAGGCGCTTCGCTGTGGTGCGGAGATCTTTGCCACACTAAAGAAGATTTTGCATGATCGAAAGCTGGGGACGGCAGTGGGGGATGAGGGTGGGTTTGCTCCCCGACTCGAATCGACGGAAGCGGCGCTGGGAGTGATTGCGGAAGCGGTGGAAAAGGCGGGCTACCGACTGGGAGAGCAGGTTTTTCTGGCATTGGACGTGGCGAGCAGCGAGTTCTTTGATGCAAAGACCAAGGAGTATGTTTTTAAGAAATCTGATCAACGGCGGTTGTCGGCCAGCGCGCTGGTCGACTTTTATGCAGAGCTACAAAAGAAGTACCCAATTATTTCGATTGAGGACGGCACAGCGGAGGAGGATTGGGATGGTTGGAAGGTGTTGACGCAGAAATTGGGTGCGAAAACGCAATTAGTCGGCGACGATCTATTTGTGACGAACGTCGAGTTTTTAAAGCGGGGGATTCAGGAAAAGGTAGC
>CAMCDO010000038.1 GCA_945873585.1 Verrucomicrobia subdivision 6 bacterium
GAGGCGGTAGGGAGGGGGGTTAGAGGAGGCCGGCGATGCGGAGGCAAGAGACTTCGATGGCGAGGGTTTGATCTACGTTGCGAGCGAGGGCTGAACGGAGTCTTTCTAGGGCGTCCACTTCCCGGACGATATCAGGTTGGAGGGTGGACTCTGCACGGGCCCAAGCCCCGCGGATGAGATGGGCGATGACATCTTCCCGAACACGGACGAGTTGACCCGCAGTCGAGGCAGTATGAGCTAACTCATTTTCATCGCCTGCTTCATCGTTCAATTCAGAAGCTTCGGCGCTAAGACGATCGCGGGTGGCAAGAAGGAAGGATTGGAGGAGTGATGCGCGGCGATAGGCATCAAGAGCGTTGGGTTGACCTGTTTGGGTCCAACGGCCAGCTAACTCTTCCAGTCTCGGAATGGGATCTGGATGCTGGCTGGGAATGATGGGGAAAGTTAGGCAGCGGGAACGGACGGTAGGTAACAGTTGTTCGGGACGATCGGAAGTAAGAATAAGAAGGGTGTGGTCGGGCGGTTCTTCGAGGGTTTTAAGGAAAGCGTTGGCCGCCTCCGCTGGTGGAATGCACATACGTTCTGCCTCAAGAATGAGAGCGACCTTGAGGGGGGCACGATGGGGGCGACGAGATAGGGAGTGTTCCAGCTGGCGGACTTGGGCGATGGAGACGCGACGCGATTTTGATTCAGGGCGGAGGACAAAAAAATCGGGGTGGTCCTCGAGGTCGGCATCGAGAAGATTAGCGGCGAGTCCACGAGCTAGGGATTCGAGTTCGGCGGGGGGTGCGCCTGTGAGAAGGTGGGCGTGAGCGAGGCGGCCTTCTTTGGAAGCGGCCTGAAAAACCTCTTCAACGCGGGAGGGTGGAAAAGGCATGGCGCAGCTCCTTTTGGATACGGGCAAAGGTTTCCTCGCGGGAGCCAGAAGCGTCGATGAGTTTGACTCGTTGGGGTTCCCGCTGGGCAAGAGCACGATATCCGTCGGCAACTTTTTTATAGAAACCGAGGTCGAGATCTTCGATCCGATCTTTTTGGCCGGTGGGGCGAGGGCGGCGGAGAGCACGGCTACGGGCTTCGGCGGGATCGAGATCGAGGATGAGGGTGAGATCCGGTTCGCGGTGGGCGATGGCGAAATGGTTGATAAAGTTAACTGCTTCGATGGGGAGTCCGCGGGCATTGCCTTGGAAGACGGTGGTGGAGTCGTGAAAGCGGTCGGCAATGATCCATTCTCCTCGAGCGAGGGCGGGATGAATGAGTTGGCGAACGAGTTCGGCGCGGCTCGCGGCAAAAAGGAGGAGTTCAGTTTCGGCGGTCATGGAGTGTCCGACGGGATCGTGTTTGAGAAGATGGCGGATGGATTCGCCGACTGGGGTACCACCGGGTTCACGGACTTCGTGAATGGTGAGGTTGGTGGCGCGAAGCCAGGTGAGGGTGGAAGCTATTTGAGTGCTTTTGCCGCACCCTTCGCACCCTTCAAAAGTAATGAAACGACCTGGGGAGGTCATTCGGGAACGTCGAGGGCGGCGACGGCGAGGGCGGCAATGCCATCTCCCCGACCAATGAAGCCAAGCTTTTCGTTGGTGGTGGCTTTGATGTTAACCCGATCGACGGAAAGCCCGAGGGCGGCGGCAATTTTCACGCACATGGCGGGAAAGTGGGGGAGAAGTTTTGGGGCTTCGGCGAGAAGAGTGGCATCGACATTAAGAATGGTGGCCTTTTTTTCTTTGGCGAGGCGGGCGGATTCAGCCAAGAAAAGAGTGCTGGCGACATTTTTCCATTTTGGGTCGGTGTTGGGAAAGTGGGCTCCGATATCACCTGCGCCGAGGGCACCGAGGACTGCATCGGTCAGAGCGTGGAGAAGGACATCTGCGTCGGAGTGGCCTTCGAGCCCACGTTCATAGGGAATAGTGACGGCACCGAGTACGAGGGGACGCCCCGCGACCAGAGGATGAACATCATAACCAAAGCCAACGCGCAACATGGGAAAAGAATGTCGCGAGAATTGGCATACGCCAACGGTTTTCGTAAAAGTTCTTCGCAGGGCGAGTCATCGACAGAAGAAGAGAAAGGGGATATGATTAGCTAATGAACGTTCATATTACTCCCCGCCATCTCCCGCTGACCGACGGAATTGACATGTATGTGCACAACAAGCTTTCCCATCTGGATCACTTTGAGAGCCGAATTCTTGGTGCTCATGTCGTGCTTTGGCATGATCGTAGTGCACCGCCCAAACAGCAGTTTCGGGTGAAAGTCCACTTAGCCGTTCCTGGACCGGATATTTTTGCTGAAGCGGGTGAAAACGATCTTTACGCGGCAATCGACAAGGCGGAGGAAAAGTTGAGTAACGAACTGCGAAAGCGGAAAACGAAGCTGGTGGATCGGAAACGCCACGTGGAGGCGCGTCGCAAGGAAAAGGCGCGGAGGTTTGGAAGATAATATATTGTTAGTGGTTACGATCTGAGTAAACATCCGCTCGAATTAAATAAATCAGTTACCGCCTTTTTTCGAGAAGGCTAAAATTCTAATAAACAGTAGCTTGTGAAATAATAATCGTTTTGGCGTTTTGTGTGAATAAAATGTTGATTCCTGTTAGTAGTTTTGATTTAATTTTCGCCCCATTGGCTATCTGAGGGCGAGTAACCCTTGTTGGTTCAATGGGAACAAACAACTAGGAGAAAATAAAATGATCAAGAATATTGCACGGATTCTTGGCGTGCTTGTGGCCGTGGCCAGCTTGTCCCTCGCGGACAGCGCCCCGGAAGCATCCGCCCAGGATACGAAAAAGATGGTTCAGAATAACTTCGTTGAGACCGCCCAGAAGGGCGTCAAGCTCAGCGGATACGTTGATGCTGGTTACAGCTACAACTTTACCGGATCGGGGAATCAGTCTGTGGTTGATTCTCGGTTCGGTTCCGACACCGCTCAGCGTGGTGATTTCCAGCTCTACGCTGTGAAAATCGCGCTAGAAAAAGCATTGACCTCGGAAAACAAAGCACAAGCTGGATTCCGCGCCGATGTGATGATTGGTGAAGACGCAAACTACTTCATCGATCGTTCCTACCCGAACAACAACTTGAACGGTGGAACAGGAACAGTCGCTGGCGATGGTGGTCCGACCAATGATCAGAGCAACTCGAACAGCTTGTTCTTGGAGCAGGCTTATGTTTCGATCCGCGCCCCTGTGGGTAACGGTTGGGACTTTAAAGTGGGTAAGTTCGTTTCGATCCTCGGTTACGAGGTGATGGAGCGTCCTGCCAACATGAACACGACCTTCGGGTTGCTGTTTCAGCAGATGCCCCTCTATTACACTGGGGTTCTCTCATCCTACCGCTTTGACGACTACCTTGACGGGAAGTTGGGTGTGGTGAACGGTTCGAACAGCGATAACAACACGACTCTTAATCCCAATACGGGTGACGGCGTGGCCTTGCTCGCAGCGTTGAACGTGACTGCCCCTGGCGGCAATGCGAACTGGAGCAATAACTTCCAATATAGCACTGCAGCCGACAATAATACGTCTACGGGTGTTTTTGATTCGACGACCCCGCAAAACTATGGTGGGACTAGTACCGGTGGCGGGACGGTCACGCAGTCAGGCAACCTGATTCTGTATAATTCTTGGGGTAATTGGGCGCCTAAGTTTGCCAATGACAAGCTGTTGCTCGCTTTCCAAGGGGTTTTGGGAAACAGCACTGGAAATGGCAATCTATCAGGTAATTTTGGGGGAGGATCGTTCCCCATTAACAGCACATGGTATGGTGCTGGTGCCTATGCGAAGTATCAGTTCAACGACTGGTTCTCACTGGCCAGCCGCGGTGAGTACCTCGGTTCGAACAATTCGGGAAAGTTCGGTGCGCAAGGATCCGCTTCCACGAAGGGTGGGAATATTCCTAAGCACGTCACTGGCGCCAACTGGTGGGAGTACACCCTCACGGCTGGCTTCAACGTGATCGATAACCTCCTACTCCGTGCGGAGTACCGTCTGGATTGGGGTAGCAATATCAATGCTAATTCCGAGAGCTATGTTTCTCCCGGCGGCGGCGGAGGTGGCGGACCTTGCCACTACGCTGGTGCTGAAGTTGTCTACAGCTTCTAAAGATTTGGTAGAATAGTTAGTATAGAAACCCCTCGGACGAGAGTGATTGCTCGTCCGAGGGGTTTTCTTTTTCAGTGAGTTGGCCCCCGCACACCCGCCCCTGGCCTTTGCGGTTACCCCTCCGGGTGGGTTGGATTATGTGCTTCGCACATCTGCAATGGGTCCCGGGGGTTTTTGTTTTTAGTGAGTTGGCCCCCGCACACCTGCCCCTGGCCCATTCGATTTACGCCTCCGGCTTGATAAGTATTTTCGCTTACGCGACGGAATTGGCCCCCACAAACCCGCCCCTGGCCTATTCGATTCACGCCTCTGGCTAGGGTAAATATTTTCGCTTACGCGACGGAATTGGCCCCCGCACACCCGCCCCTGGCCCATTCGATTTACGCCTCCGGCTTGGTAAATATTTTCGCTTACGCGAGGGAATTGGCCCCCACAAACCCGCCCCTGGCCTATTCGATTCACGCCTCTGGCTAGGGTAAATATTTTCGCTTACGCGAGGGAATTGGCCCCCGCACACCCGCCCCTGGCCTATTCGATTCACGCCTCCGGCTTGATAAGTATTTTCGCTTACGCGAGGGAATTGGCCCCCGCACACCCGCCCTGGCCTATTCGATTTACGCCTCCGGCTTGGTAAGTATTTTCGCTTACGCGGCGGAATTGGCCCCCACAAACCCGCCCCTGGCCTATTCGATTCACGCCTCTGGCTAGGGTAAATATTTTCGCTTACGCGAGGGAATTGGCCCCCGCACACCTGCCCCTGGCCTTTGCGGTTACCCCTCCGGGTAGGTTGGATTATGTACTTACGCGCATAAGCAATGCTCGTCCGGGGGGTTTTCTTTTGTAGTGGGTTGAAGGTTGAGTATTGCTCGGGTTTCTCTTTGGGATGGGATAGAAATAGGGGATGGGAGATCTGGCTTACTGGACGGTGGTAGGTTTTTTGCGTGGGATTCTTTCCTTGGTCTGCCGGATTGAGGTGAGTGGGACCCGGGAGGTCCCTGCGGGTCCTTGGATTTTAGCCAGCAATCACTTGAGTCACTTTGATCCGCCACTTTTGGCGAGTGCTTTTACTCGGCCGATTGATTTTTTGGCGATGAGGGAACTGTTTCAGCCTGCGTGGTTTGGGTTCTTAATGGAAAAATGTCACGTGATCCCGATTTCTCGAGAGCGGGTAGACACGAAGGCGTTTAAGATCGCCCTTCTTCGACTGAAAACAGGGCGGATTGTGGGGATATTTCCTGAAGGAGGATTGCGTGCAGGAAAAACTTCGGTTCTGGAGGGGGCAGAGTTAACCGAAGGATTTTCACTTTTGGCAATGAAATCGGGTTGTGCGGTTTGGCCAGTGGTGCTGGTGGGAAGTGATCAGCTTTATGTGGCAAGAAACTGGTTCCGTCGACCCCGAGTGGTGGTAGCGGTGGGAGAGCCGATTCCTGCGCCTCGGGCTAGGGAGGATCGGAAGGAGTGGGCGGAGAAGTTGGCTGAAGCGATGCGGGCTTTGTATGTGGATGTCAAAAAAAGGCATGCTTTGGAAGCGGTGGTCTTACCCAAAACGCCGCAGGAACGGTGGAGGGACGGTAGATGATGAGGGGCGTGCACGCAGTTCAATCTCGAGCTGTGGACATGGGGACGTTCTTTGGGATTGGGCTTTGGCAGTTGCTGGGGCGGGCGGGTCGGCATGGGGTGAAGGAGTGGGATAGATACGTGGAGGAGTGGCTTGGGAAGGGTGGGGAGGAGTTTTACCGAGTTCCTGAGAATCTTCCTATGGGGTTGAGGGAGGGGCGGGTGGATTTTTCTTCTCCCGTGGTGACTGATCGGCAGGAGAACAATCGATTCCATTTGCGGGTTTGGCCTGGTCCGAAGGGAATGAAATCTCCTGCGATGGTCATGTTGCACTCCCTCTTCTCCGCAAGCGACGTGGGGTATGCCCATTGGGCGGGTGTTTTAAATCGCCTAGGGTGGACAGCGGTTTTTTATGATTTGCCGTACCATTTTCGGAGGCGTCCAAAGGGTACATGGAGCGGGGAGCTGGTTTTTGGGGGGAATTTGATTCGGAGTGCGGAGGCGATTCGGCAGTCGGTCACTGAGGTGCGGATGGTGACGAGGATGCTGAAAGCGGCGGGGGCACCGGAGGTGGGGCTGTGGGGGATGAGTTTGGGTGGGTGGGTAGGCGGGTTGGTGTTGTGTCATGAACCGGAGTTGGCTTGCGGTTGGTTGGTGCAACCGATTCCGGATGTGGCGACGGCGATATGGGATTCGGAGGGTGGGTGGGTTTTACGAAGGCAGATGGAGCAGAGGGGGTTTGATCGGGAGCGAGCGGAACGACTTTTCCCACTGGTCTGTCCTTCGCACGGGAAGCTAAGGCTGGCGGCGAATCGGGTTTTGATTGTGGGCGGAACCTATGATTCGGTAGCACCGCCGATGAAGTTGCGGAGGTTGGCGGAGGGATGGGGTGGAGCACACTATCGGGAGGTAGCGCAGGGTCATATTGGATATCAGGCGATGCCGAATAGCTGGCGGTGGGGCAGGGAACTGATGCCCGAACTCTTTGTAGGTGAGGGGGTGAGGAAATTTTGAAGTAGGAATTGAAAAGCTGGAGAAGCATGGCATAATAATTTGATTCAGATTCCAGCCACGACAGGTTGGATAAAAAAAAGGAGCCAAAACAGCATGGCATCGTCAGGAGCAAAAAAGGTTCGTTCGAAGGAGAAGCCGGGCAACTCGCCCGCGATGTTGCCTACCCTGACCCCTTCGGAGAGGGTGGATCTTCTGCGCAAAATGGTGTTGATCCGAAGGTTTGAGCAGAAGGCGGCGCAGGCTTTTATGCAGGCAAAGATCCGCGGGTTTTGTCACTTGTATATCGGGCAGGAGGCGGTGGCGGTGGGATCGATTTCCACATTACATCCGACGGATGCGGTGATTACGGCGTATCGGGATCACGGGCATGCTTTAGCGCGGGGGATGAGTTCGAGGGAGTGCATGGCGGAACTTTTCGGAAAGATCACGGGTTGTTCGAGAGGGAAAGGTGGCTCAATGCATTTCTTTAGTAAGGAGAAGCATTTTCACGGTGGACACGGAATTGTGGGTGGTCAGACCCCATTGGCGGCGGGGATTGCCTTTGCGCAGAAATACAATGGAACGGGGGAGGTAACGGTTTGTTATTTGGGCGATGGAGCGGTGAATCAGGGGGCGTTCCACGAAGCTTTGAATTTGGCGGCCTTGTGGAAGCTGCCGGTGATTTATGTGATTGAGAACAATGAGTATTCGATGGGCACGCATCAGTCGCGCAGCTCAGCGGGATATCCTTTGGTGAAACGTGCGGATGGGTATGACATGGCGGGGATCACGGCAAATGGGAACGATGTGGATGATGTCAGAGAGAAGATGTGGGATGCAGTTCAGCTAGCACGGACGGAGAGTCTTCCCTCGCTGGTGGAGATTAAGACTTATCGGTATCGGGGTCATTCGATGTCGGATCCTGGAAATTATCGGACGAAGGAGGAGATTGCGGAGCGGAAAAAAGAGTCGGAGCCGATTTCGATGTTTAAAGAGCGGTTGTACAAGGAGAAGGTTTTGACGGAAAAGGAGTATGAGGAGATTGAGCGGCAGGCGGTAGCGGAAGCGGAGGATGCGATTGCCTTTGCAGAAGCCTCGGCTGAGCCAGAGGTGGCGACGGTTTTTGAAGATATCCATGCGCCAGAGGATCAGATTGCGGAATTCCGTCCGCCGATCGGGAGCTAGCCATGGCCGTGATCACGATGAGAGAAGCGCTAAACCAGGCGCTGAGCGAAGAGATGGAGAGAGATGGTCGCGTAATCCTGATGGGTGAGGAGGTAGCGGAGTATCAAGGGGCGTATAAGGTGAGTTCTGGGCTTTTGCAGAAATTTGGGGCGAAGAGGGTTCTGGATACACCGATCAGCGAGTCAGGTTTTGCGGGCTTGGGGGTGGGGGCGGCGATGCAGGGGTTGCGACCCGTGGTGGAGTTCATGACGTGGAGTTTTTCGATGGTGGCATATGATCAGATCGTGAACAACGCGGGGGCGATCCGTTATATGAGTGGTGGGCAGTATTCTATACCGATTGTATTCCGAGGATCCTCGGGAGCGGGATTGCAGGTGGGCGCAACCCATTCGCACACTCCAGAGAATTGGTACGCGAATGTACCTGCGATGACGGTGATCACCCCTGCTTTTCCGGATGACGCAAAGGGGCTGTTGAAAAGTGCGATCCGTAGCAATAATCCAGTTTGTTTTATTGAGAATGAGAAGTTGTATGGATTTAAGGGGGAGGTGCCTGAGGGGGATGTGCTGACAACGATTGGGCAGGCGCGAATTTGTCGGGAAGGGAGTCAGGTGACGTTGATTGCGAATAGTGCGTCCACGCATGTAGCGTTGGCCTCGGCGGAGCAGTTAGCGGCGGATGGGATATCGGCTGAGGTGGTAGATTTGCGAACGATCAAGCCGCTGGATATTCCAACGATTCTGGCTTCGGTGGTAAAGACGAGTCGGGTGGTGATTGTGGAGGAGAATAAACCATTTGCGGGATGGGGAGCTCAGGTTGCTTATGAGATTCAGCATCGGGCGTTTGATTCGTTGGATGCACCGATTGAGCGGGTGACGGGCCTTGATGTGCCTCAACCGTATGCGCGGGTTTTGGAGCAGGCGGTGATGCCGAGTGCGGAGCGGGTGACGGAAGCAGCGAAAAAAACTTTGGGCTAAAGTCTTTCTCTGGGGTGGGATTGAGGGGGGATTGGTGAGGATGAAGATGCATAGGTTAATTCAAAGCGAAGTAGGCTGCCTATTTGAAGCTATCCGAGTGCGTTGGTGAGGTACCTAAGGTTCTAAACCGAAAGATTTGGAGAAAATGGGGGCTAACTTAAAGTGTAACACGTGTTACACTTTAAGATTGGGGTCTTGGGAGAAGCAGCGAGGTGTTGGCTACCGACGAAGGGCTTCAATAACGATAGACGGGGTGATGATTTCAGGCAGGAGTTGGGGGGTGGAGTCTGGGTTGGGGCGGAGGAGGACGTAGGTGGGGACCCCTTCTCGGCCATATTTCTGGAGAGCGGCGGTGATGGCAGGATCGCGGCGGGTCCAGTCGGCCACGAGAAATGTGACATTTCTTTCACGGAAGGCGGTTTTGATTTCTGCACGAGAAAGGGTGAGTCGTTCGTTGACTTGGCAGGTGAGGCACCAGGCAGCGGTGAAATCGATAAAGACGGATCGGCCAGCGGCGAGTTGGCGAGCGACTTCGGTTTCGGACCAGGGGAGGCGATCGGTGGAGGTTGTGGAGGGGGGGGAGGAAGGGGCGGTTTTTAGAAGGAGGGCGGGCAGGAGGCAGGCGAGGAGAGTGAGGGTGATGCCGAGGAGTCGGAGCGGGCGAGGAGGGGGGAAGGATCGTTGGGATTGGCCGTAGAAAAGGAGTCCGAGGGCGAGGCTGAGGAGTCCGAGAAGTACGGGCAGGATGGAGGAAGTTCCGCTGAGGCGAAAAGCAACCCAGAGAAGCCAAAGAACGGCGGCGAACATGGGGAGAGAGAGAATCTTTTTTAGAGTGTTCATCCAGGCACCAGGTTTGGGGAGGAAAGAAAGCAGAGATGGGAAATAAGAGAAAAGGAGGACAGGCAGAGCGAAGCCGAAAGCCAGAGAGGTGAAGATGGAGAGAGTATGGATTGGAGGAAGGGAGAATGCGGTGGCAAGGGCGACACCCATAAAGGGTGCGGTGCAGGGGGAGGCAACGGCGACGGCCAGAAGTCCGGAGGCGAAAGCTCCGGTCCAACCCTGTTTTGGGCTTTTAGAAGCGAGGTCGCCGAGGAGAACTTGAAATTCGAAAACGCCGAGGAGATTGAGGGCGAGGGCGAAGAGGAGAGCAAGGAGGAGCCAGACGACGGGAGGAGATTGGAGTTGGAAACCCCAACCGAGAGCTTGGCCTGAAGATCGTAGGATGATGAGAAGTCCAGCGAGGCCGAGAAGAGAGAGAAGGACGCCTGCGAAAAAAGCGAGTCCTTCGCGACGAGCGGCGGTGGGACTCTCCCCTGAGATCTGAACGAGGTGGAGGGCTTTGAGGGAGAGGATAGGGAAAACGCACGGCATAATATTTAGGATGAGTCCGCCAAGGAAAGCGAAGAGCAGGGCGAGGGAGAAGCTGGAGTTGGCGGTTGAAGAAGCGGAAGGGAGGGGTGGGAGAGGAACAGAAATCTTGAGGGCACGGTGTCCAGCGGAGTCCCATGGCTGATTGGCAAGAAGCACACCGGTGAGGAGAGAAGGGAGGTGAGCTTTTTTCTGGAGGGGCAGGATGAGGTGGAGTCCATCCCGCGAAGAACGGAGTTTTGCGGGAGTGAATTCATCGACCCAGTCACTGGTATCAGGAAAAAAGGTAAGTTGGCCGAGGGGTCGGGAAGGTTGAAGGAGATGGAGGTCGACTGAGTCGTTCGAGGGGGTCGCGGTGAAGCGAAAGGAGGGGTCGGAGATAGGTAAGTTGAGGAGGGTCTGAGCAATGCTGGGCAAGAGTTTTGGATTTGGTTTGGCGGGGAGGGTGAGAGAAAGAGTGGCACTTCCTGGAAGGCAGGCTTCTTTACAGACGAGCCAATCGAGTTGGGCGCGGAGGGTGAAGGATTTTCCTTTAGGCCAAGTGGAAGGGGGAGTGATTTGGGTGAGGAGAATAGTTTCGTCGGTGTAACCATAGCTGACGAGAGGTGGTGCAAGTATTTTGTGGGGGAAGGGAAACTGGAGAGCAGAAGCAGAAAATCCAGGGGGCAGTTTCCAGTCGACCGAAGGAGGAAGGCCGGAGTCTCCTGGATTGGAGGCATAGATGTGCCAGCCCGGTTTTGGAAGGAAGCGGAGGCCAACGGTGAAGGACTGGCCTGAAGATGGAGGGGGAGGAACGGGAATGAGTTCCACGGTGAGTTGGGGGGTACGGGCGAGGGGGTTGGCCTGGAGGGAGGCAGCGAAAAAAAGGGAAAGAAGCCAATGGAAAATAGGCCAAGTGTGAGTTGGGGTGCTCATGGATTTAGGATAGTCTACTTTTCGTTGATGGAAACGGTTTCTGCTGAGTTGTCTAAGCAGTTGCGGGATTTACCGCATAGGCCAGGGGTGTATCTCTTTCGGGATCGTTTTCATCGGGTAGTTTATGTGGGCAAGGCGAAAGATTTGCATCGTCGGGTGGGGCAATATTTTCATCCTTCGAGAAAATTTGGGGCAGATCTAAAGACGCGGGCGTTATTGCAAAGCATCGCGGAGTTAGAAACCCATGTGGTAAAGAGTGAGCCGGAATCGATTTTATTAGAAGGAAGGCTGATCAAGGAGTATCGACCTCGGTACAACGTGAGTTTTCGGGATGATAAACGATTTCTACTGGTGCGAGTGGATTTAGCGGAACCCTATCCTCGATTTCAGATGACCCGGATGAAGAATGAGGATCAGGCGAGATACTTTGGGCCTTTTGCCCATTCGGGAGCCTTGCGGCAGACCTTGTCACTCATTCGGAAAAAGTTTGGGCTGCGGTCCTGTCGGCCAGCTTCGCCTGGAGAGAAGGATTATCGGCACTGCATGGATGATGTCATTCGTAACTGCAGTGCTCCGTGTGTGGGCAAGATTACGCAGGAGGCATATGGGGAGAGAGTGAGATTGGCCTGTGAGTTTATGGAGGGGAAAACGTTGGAGATGCGGGAGTCGCTGGAGGAGGCGATGGTCAAGGCGGCGGGACGAAAAGACTTTGAGAAGGCGGCTTCTTTACGAAATCTGGTTGAAGATCTAAAAAAGACGACTCGACCTACACGAAAATTCTTTCGGTCACTCCCGAGTACGGTGGTTCCGGAGAAGGACTTGGAAACATTGCGGGATGCTTTGGGATTAGCGGTGGTGCCTGCACGTATAGAATGTTTCGATATTTCGAATATTTCCGATACGCATAGCGTGGCTTCGATGGTGGTTTTTCGTGACGGGAGGCCAGCGAAGGAGGCGTACCGGCGTTTTCGGATACAAGGGGTGCAGGGGCAAGACGATGTGGGGTGCATGGCGGAGGTAATTCGGCGAAGGTGCCAGCGATTGAAGTTAGAGGGGCAGAATCCACCTGATCTGATGGTGGTGGACGGGGGAAAGGGTCAGTTGGGGGCGGCGGTGAGAGAGTTAAAACTTGTCGGTTGGGAGTGTGTTCCTGCGATCGGATTGGCGAAGCAGAATGAGGAGATCTTTCGACCTGGGCGTCCTGATCCGCTGGTTTTACCGCATGAAAGTGGAGCGATCCGGTTATTACAGAGAGTGCGGGATGAAGCGCATCGGGTGGCGAACGGGTATCACCAGCTTTTAATGAAGAAAAGAATGGAGATGAGTGAGTTGGACTCGATCCCTGGGGTGAGTGGGGTACGGAAGCGGGCGTTGTTAAAGAAGTTTGGAACGGTGGGGAGGGTGGCGAAGGCGAGTGTGGAGGAGTTGGCGGAGGTAGAGGGTGTGGGGGAAAAGGTGGCGGCGGTGATTGCGGCGTATTTCGTGAAAGGGTGAAGGTTGGATGAGGCGAAAAAGAGTCCAGAGTGGGTTGGAGGAGTGGGTGGTGGAGGGACGGGAGGGAGGAATTTATCTTCCTCAGGTGGATTTATGGATGGATCCCAAGCGCCCGCAAAAGCGGGCGGTGGTGACGCATGCGCACTATGATCATCTGGCGGGGCATGAGGAAATTTTGGCGAGTCCTGCAACGGCGCGGTTATTGCGCTTGAGGGTTTCCAAGAGAACGAAGATTCGGGCGATTCCGTTTGGACACTCGTTCTCTTTGAAGGCTGGCGCGAGTTTCACCTTGGTTCCTGCAGGGCATATTTTGGGATCGGCGATGGTGTGGGTTAAGCGGCGGGTGGGAAGGAGGGAGAGTCGGCTGCTTTACACGGGAGATTTTAAATTACGTGGAGGAAAGACTTCGGAGAAATGTGAGCCGAAGCGTGCGGATGTGTTGGTGATGGAGACAACCTTTGGCCGACCCGAGTATCGATTTCCTGAAGTAAAAAAAGTCGCGGGAAAGATGATTTCTTTTTGTCGTGACGCATTGAAGGAGGGAAAGGTTCCGATCCTTCTGGGTTATTCGTTAGGAAAGAGCCAAGAGCTTTTATCTTTGATGGGATCGGCTGGCATGCCGGTTTTGATGGATGCGGCAGGGCATCGAATATGTGAGGTGTATCGGGAGTTGGGTCAGGCCCTGCCGCCTGCGAAACGGTTAGGCAAGATCACGCAGGAGAAGGTGAAGGGTCATATTTTAATTGTTCCTCCGTCGATGGCGAGAGGGCAGAGGCTGAAGGGTTTAGATAGACGAAAAGTGGCGGTGGCAAGTGGGTGGGCTTTGGATCGAGGGGCTATTTACCGCTATGGTTGTGATGAGGCGTTTGTTTTATCGGATCACGCGGATTATGGAGAGTTGATCGAGATGGTGGAGAAGGTAAAGCCGAAGGAGGTGCGAACGGTTCACGGGTTTACAAAAGAATTCGCGATGGACTTGCAGGAGAGGGGTTGGAAGGCGTGGGCCTTGGTGGGGGATACGCAGATGGTCTTACCTCTGGCCCCGTAAGAGAAAAGCGGTGCTTATTTAGGTGAAGGCAGGGGAGAGGAACTTAGAAAGGCAGACGATCCCGAGCGAGGGTGTTGGGATTAACTGTGGCCGTCGATTGAAGTGGAATCGGAGCGTGTGGTATCGTTCTCGGTACGGCTCGGGTTGATATGCTCGGATTTGATTTCCATATCAATGGTGCCTTTGACGCTAGCGCCATCATTGATGATGAGGCGAGGGGCGCGAATATCACCGACGACATAGCCTCCGCTGACAATTTCAATCTTTTCGGTGACGGAGATGTTTCCAATGACACCACCAGCAACATTTACGTTGGCGGCATCGACATCGGCTTTGACGACACCTGAATCACGAACCAAAACAGTGGTCTCGATCATGATTCGTCCTTCGACGGTGCCTTCTATGGTAAGTTGTTCATTCCCAATAATTTCACCTTTAACCGTAACGGATTTACCAATGATGGTTTGCGGGATATCTTTGTCTTGGCCTATTTTCATGGGTGGAAAGCAGTGTTGCTAGGGACTTTGATACAGAAATAATGGAGTAAGGTCAAGGTGAGCGTACCGAGTGAGCGAAAAACAAATGGGAATAAGTAAAGTTTTCGAAATTACGCATTTAAAAGTAAAAAATTATTTCGAACTAGTTTGCCAAACCCCGTTCCAGTCTTTGGGAGGGGGGGTCCGGGCAAAGGTGGCGATGCGGGTAAGGAATTCAAGGGAGGGACCATCGTGTTGTTTGATTTGCAGGCAGGCGCGAAAGCCTTGTTCAGCATTTTGCCACTTCTGCTGGCGGTAGTGATCGAGGGCGATGCGGAAGGTGTGGCAAAGTTCGATGGTAGGGGCATCCAGTTCCCCCCATTTACTGAGAAGCTCGTAAATACGAATCGGTTCCGTTTTCCCGTAGACAGTGACAAGATCGAGTTCACGCACTTCGACCTCGGTTTCGACAAGGCGATAGCACTCTTCATTGATCAGGAGATCGGTGCCATAGATTTTGTTCACGCCTTCTAGGCGGGAGGCGATGTTGACGGTGTCGCCAATGACGGTGAAAGATTTGGTGGTATCGGATCCTACAGT